>JARFPW010000303.1 GCA_029288095.1 Gemmatimonadota bacterium | reverse complement strand
GTCCTGCTTCTCGCGCTCGGCCACCTCCTCTGGGAAGACCGCCCGCATGACTTTGGTCATCCCGAGGTCGCCGCGACCCACGGCGGCAAACAGTCCGTTCGCCCCATCCACGGTGCCCAGCGTGCGCGCCGCGTTCGCGATCTGGTCGTCCGTGGGCTTGAGTCGCTTCTTCCTCCATTCGCGGGACAGGATCTCCCGTCCCAGCCTGACGGACGAGTCGTACTCCTCCCTGCGAATCCACTGGCGGATGCGATGGCGGGCCCGGCTCGTCTGGACGAAACCGAGCCAGTCGCGGGACGGCGTCTGTGAGTCCGACGTCAGGATCTCCACCGTGTCGCCGTTCCGGAGGGCACGAGACAGCGGCACGATGCGCCCGTTCACCTTCGCGCCGGAGCACCGCGTCCCTACCTCCGTGTGCACCGCGTACGCGAAATCGATCGGCGTCGCCCCCTTCGGGAGCTGCTTGACGTCACCGGCGGGCGTGAAGACGAAGATCTCGTCCTGGAACAGGTCGATCCGCAGGAACTCGAGGAACTCTTCCGGCTCGTGGGTCTCCTGCTGCCACTCGAGCACCTGCCGGAACCACGACAGCTTCTCGTCCACTTCGTCGCCGCGGGCGCCTTCCTTGTAGCGCCAGTGCGCCGCGATCCCGAGTTCCGCGGTACGGTGCATGTCGTCCGTGCGCAGCTGGATCTCGTAGAGTCGCCCACCGGGCCCGAAGATCGTCGTGTGCAGGCTCTGGTAGAGGTTCGACTTGGGGGTGGCGATGTAGTCGTGGAACCGCTCGGTGAGCGGCGTCCACTTGTTGTGGATCACGCCGAGCGCGTGGTAGCAGTCGCGAATCGTCGGCAGGACGACACGCACCGCCAGGACGTCGTAGATCTCCTCGTAGGACTTCCCCCGCTTCTGCATCTTTCGCCAGATCGACCACAGGTGCTTGGCCCGGCCCTGCACCAGACAGTCGAGGCCGGCCTCCTTCAACTCCTCCGAGAGCGGTTCGACCATCCGCTGGATCAGGCCCTCACGCTCGCTGCGCTTTTCGGCGACGGTGGCTGAGAGCTCTTTGTACTCCTCGGGCTCGAGCACCTTGAACACCAGGTCCTCCAGCTCCCAGCGCACCCGAGCCATCCCGAGCCGGTGGGCCAGGGGCGCATAGATTTCCTTCGTCTCGAGGGCGATCCGGCGCTGGCGCCCGGAATCGAGGTGCTCGATCGTCCGCATGTTGTGCAGGCGATCCGCGAGCTTGACGATGATCACGCGCGCGTCGGCAGCCATCGACAGCAGGAGCTTCCGGTAGTTCTCGACCTGGCGCTCGGCCAGCGAACGGAATTCGACCCGCGAGATCTTCGTCAGGCCGTCGACAAGGGTCGCGATCTCGACGCCGAATTCCTGGCGGATCTCGTCGAGGCCGACCTCGCTGTCCTCGACCACGTCATGGAGGAAGGAGGCCGCGATCGTCACCGTGTCCGGGTGGATTTCCCCGAGGATCGAGGCGACGGCGATGCAATGGGTGATGTAGTCCTCGCCGCTGTCCCGTTTCTGGCCGGCGTGCTGCTCGTTGCTGTACTGGAAGGCGAGCGCCAGCAACTCGAGATCGAGCCGCTCTTCCTTGCCTTTGACGGCCTCGAGAAACTCCGGTGGCAGGATGGACCGCGCCCCACCGCCCTCGGTCGAGGGCGTTTCCTGCTGCTCGGCGGTCTGCTGTCGGCCTGGAGGCGGCACGCTGTCTCCCGGTGGTCGTCTGCGCTGGTCAAGTGGATCATAGGCCGCAATCGTCGTGCCGCGCAAAGCGCCTCCGGCGTGCTCGACGGTCGCAGATGATCAGTACGACTACTACACTTCCGGGGTCCCGCAGTCTCATTACGGATGCCGAACGAGGGAGGCGGATGGCCGAACCGTTGATCAGGCGCATCGAACCGGGAGACGATCCGGCGATGGCCCGCATCATCCGCGACGTGATGACGGAGTTCGGCGCCGTCGGGGAGGGCTACTCGATCATGGACACCGAGGTGGATGCCATGGCTGAGGCCTACGCGGGCTCGCGGGCGGCATTTTTCGTGGCCGTGGTGGACGGTGTCGTGGTAGGCGGCGGCGGGATCGGTCCCCTGCAGGAAGGCCCTCCCGACGTATGCGAACTAAAGAAGATGTACCTCGTCGAGACGGCCCGTGGCCACGGACTCGGCCGGCGGCTCATGGAGCATTGCCTGGAGGCGGCGCGCCTGGCCGGGTACGACCGTTGCTACCTCGAGACCCTCGAGCACATGACCGATGCCCGCCGGCTGTACGAACGCAACGGCTTCGAGCCTCTCGACGCTCCGATGGGCGACACCGGCCACTGCGGCTGCAACGGCTGGTACATCAGGTCTCTCTAGTCTCTAGGCCTGCAGCAACCCCTTCTCGAGCAGGCTCACGAACGTGGTGTCACCGAGCACGATGTGATCGCGCACCGGAATCCCGAGCAGGCGGCCGCTCTCCACCATCTGCACCGTGACGTCGAGGTCCTCCGGTGACGGGTCCGGATCCCCGCTCGGATGGTTGTGGGCGAGGATCAGGCTCGCCGCCGCGTGCGCGATCGCCGGCGCGAACACCTCGCGCGGGTGGACGAGCGACGAATTCAGCAGACCCACGGTGATTCTCCGGTCACTCAGCACCCGGTTCTGCGCGTCCAGATACAGCACCCAGAACTCCTCCTGCTTCCGGTCGCGCAGCATGGGGCCCAGCCTCTGGAACACATCGGCCGGCCCACGAAGCCGGTCGCCCCGCCGGGCGGGCTCGGTCGCCAATCGGCGCCCCAGCTCGAGGGCCGCGGCGATCGCCGCGGCCCGGGCGGGCCCGATGCCCGGAATCGCTCTGAGTTCGGCGGGCTCCGCCATGCCGAGCCGCCGCAGCGAACCCCCGAAACGCGCGAGCAGGTCGGTGCCGAGGTCGAGCGCTGAACGCCCGGCCGAGCCGGACCCGAGGAGGATCGCCAGAAGCTCCCGAACCGGAAGCACGGCGGCGTCGAGAGCTTCGAGACGCTCACGCGGCCGGTCCGAGTGGGGCCACTCGCGGATGCTGGGCATGGGAGAGGGTGCACGATCCGTCTCAACCGTGCGTCAGACGGGGCCGGCCGTCGGCGGCCGACCCCACCTGTGAGGCAACTACTCGATGGCGATCAACTCGAGCTCGAAGATCAGAGCGGAGTTGGGCGGGACCCTCGGTCCACTTCCCCGCGCACCATATCCCAGCTCGGGCGGGATGTAGAGCCGGTATTTGCTGCCGACGGACATCATCTGGAGGCCCTCGGAGAACCCGTCGATCACTCCCTGCACGCCGAACGTGGCCGTCTCGTCGCGGTCGACCGAACTGTCGAAGATCGTGCCGTCGATGAGCGTTCCGTGGTAATGGATCGTCACCCGGTCAGCCGGGGTCGGCTTCGGGCCGCTGCCCTCCACCAGGATCTCGTACTGGAGCCCCGATTCGGTCGTCATGACCCCTTCGCGGGCACCGTTCTCGGCCATGAAGGCTGCCGCCGCCGCACCGCCGGACTCGAGTTGCTCGTTCAGCGAGGCCTGGAGAGCGGCGTTCAGGTCGGCCTGAAATGCCTGCAGGAGAGGGTGCAGCTCTTCCAGCGGCACCGCCGGCTCCGCCTCGGCCAGGGCATCCTCGAATCCCCGAACCAGCGCGTCCATGTCGATGCGATCGGCCATCGGCACGAGATTCTGCGCCATGTTGCTGCCGATACCGTAGCTGGCTTTCTGATCATCCGTCTCCAGCGACGCGAGCGACCCCGAGCTACCGGAATCCGTATTGCAGGCGGCAACCAGGACCAGGCCCGCTACGACGCCGGCTCTTCCGTGAACTAACAGTGAATGCATGTTTTCAGTCTTCCGTGTTCAACAGGGACAAATTGTGAAGGCCTGTAGGTAACCCCCCGACGCGGATCTGGCCAGTATTGGCGGGGTGCGTCGGGATGATGGCGCGTTGACAGACGGAGCAGCCGCGGCGCTTCCAAGTGCGGGGCGACTCCCTTTGGATCGAAAGATCCGATTCCGTTCATCGACTCCTTCTGCGCGTCAGACGGTGAGGGCTGAGAGCACTGTCTAACAAGCGTTAGCAGCTGGCGCTCAGGTGCTTCAGTCGTAGGGCTCACGCGCCACCCGCGTCGATATCCACCATATGTTGCCCGACGGATCGGTCACACCCCCCTGTCGGTCCCCGTAGTCCATGGCCCGCGGAGCGTGGATGTCGTCGGCGCCGCATGCGAGCGCCTCCCGGTGGGTCTGATCTGTGTCCTCGACGTAGATGTAGAAAGCGGCGCGGCTGGGCTTGAACTGGCCGCGGGCCTCGGTCACCATGAACGCCGTCGTGCCGATGCGGACGCGCGCATTGACGACGCTGCCGTCCGGCGCCTCTGTCCTCCCGACGACCTCCGCCCCGAACGCGCGCTCGAGAAAGGTCAGGTAGGCGACCGCGTCGCTCGCGAAGATATAGGGGAACACCGTGCCAAAGCCTTCGGGAATGTACATCGTGCCTCCATTAGTTCGCGAAACGGCGCGCGCCGCGCGTACCCGCGCTCATCTATCTAGACGAACGGCCGGCCCGTGCATCGACATGCGAGGCATTAAGTGCTCCGCAGATCATCGCCCACCACAATCTCAGCCTGAGTCGCGCTTACCTTTCGCTGGTCCAGGCTTCAAAGGTTTTTGAGTAGTCCCCTTAGCAGCCGACGCGGAGTAGATTTGTGCACACGGCGGCCATCGCGGCGCAAAGCTCAAACACAAATCCGTTAGGAAGCGGGTTGCGACTTGAACAGGAACCTTTGACCCGGAGCTCCTAGAGACCATGTACGGACTGATATCGAAGATCGACGCCGTGCCCGGTGAGCGCGACGCACTGGCTGCGATTCTCCTGGAGGGCGTCGCCGGCATGGCGGGCTGTCGAAGCTATGTCGTGGCCAAAGACTCTAAGAGTCCTGACGCTCTCTGGGTCACGGAAGTATGGGACAGCTCTGAGAGCCACGCAGCATCCCTCTCGCTCCCCTCTGTCCAAGCAGCAATACAGGACGGCCGGCCAAAGATTGCTGGATTCTCAGAGCGCACTGAGACAGAGCCCCTCGGAGGATCGGGCCTACTCTGAGCCGTCTCTTGTTCCAGTTCGTAGGCGCTCCGCGTCCTAACAAGCGTTAGCAGCTGACTGGGGCTAGGTTTTCATCTGAAGAGGCGGCGATCTCAGCCGTGCAGCTGAAACACCAATCCGTTAGGCGGCTCAGCGCACCACTGAGGCGTGACGCCGGCGCCACAATTGGGGGGGGTTGTAGCCCGGTTAACTTGGTGTGCACTCGATTCAGGTGAGGTGGTAATGCAAACTCTTTTGGTCGGCCAAGTACGAATCCGTGCGGAGGGAATGCTGTAATGCCGTTTCCGCGAGCTCATTGGTATCTGATCGCGTTCCTGGCGGTGACCGTAGTCGCATTCTGGCCAAGCTATTTCGGCATTCTGAACGACGCACCTGCCGGCCATCATATGCATGGCATCACAGCCACCATCTGGATGCTGCTGCTCATCTGGCAAGGCTGGGCGATCCACAACAAGCGGCGTGACCAGCATGCTCTGGTGGGAAAGGCCAGTTTCGTGATCATCCCACTGTTCCTCGCCGCTGGTCTGTGGGTAACGCAGATGACCATCCTCAAGGAAGGCCCGTTCAAGGAAATGTTCGGTCTTCGTCTATCGCCGGGCGACTGGGGGGCCGTTCTCTATGTCGCCCTGGTCTATGCGCTCGCACTTCGTCATCGGTTCAACGTGCATCTCCACGCTCGTTATATGTTGGTGACTATTGTACCGTTAATTGGACCATCAGTTGTCAGGCTGTTTACGGGATTCGTTCCTGGATTTACGATCAGATCTGCTGAGGAGCTGTACCGGTTTGGTGAGGCCCTTGATGTCGTGATCGGTGGAACGATTCTATTGATGGTTGTCTGGCTTGCCTGGGACAGGAAAAATGGCAAGCCACTCATGCCTGGAATTCTCGGGATCAGCTATCTGGTATTCACTCTTTTTGCATTCCATGGGTTCGGAAAGACGGACATCTACCACGGGATCGCCTACGGGTTTGCTGCCGTGCCGACAGCATTTCTGCTGCTTGCTGGAGTCGTCTTGGGCCTTGGCGTTGGATGGTGGGGCTGGACTCGTGGTGTAAGGAGTGCAACTACAATGGCAGCGACCACGCCGAGTTCCTGAACGGTACGATGATCGAGGCAGTCCCGCAGGTCGAGGCGGAACTGCAGCGATGATGTCGAGCAAACACGGCCCATGTGCATGCCGGAGGAATCTGACAAGCGCTCGTTAGGCGGCGCGGTGCCGCGAATGGAAGGAGCCAGCGAATGAACATTCCCGGGTGGGTGCTCTTGTTGGCCTCTCTGTGGGTGCCTTTGTCCGCCTCGGCTCAAGAAGAGTGCGGCCTGTTCCCGTCGGAGGCTGGCGCGATTCACGCTTGCTCGATGGGCACGGGCCCGGTGACGGTGGTCCTCGCGGCGGGCGCGGGGCAGACGTCTCTCACGTGGAGTTCGCTGCGGTCTCGACTGACGTCGTCAGCGCGGGTCGTGACGTTCGACCGTCCGGGGTTCGGCGAGAGCCCACCCAGTCGGTCTGCTCGGACACCTACTCGGATTGCCCATGAGCTTCGCCATGTGCTGGAAGCGCTGAACCTATCGGGGCCTCTGGTTCTGATTGGCCACTCCATGGGTGGAGTCCACGTGCTTCGTTACGCGGCGCTCTATCCTGAGGACGTTGCTGGCGTCATGATCCTCGATACTCCTCCGCCGGGCTTCAAACAGAGCCGGCTGACGCTCCTGACATCCGAAGAACGTGCCGAGCGCCAACGAGTTCTGCGTGAGGGCTTGGCCACCACCCCGGAGGTGGTACGCCTCGAACGGGAGGGCGCCCAGGTGCCCTCAGAGTGGGACTTCTCTGACTTTCCTGACCAGCTCCCGCTCGTCGTGATCGTCGCTGACTCCCAAGACTTCGGCGAGCTCGGTAGCCCGTTGGCTCACAGAAAACTCTGGATCGAAAGCTCTCGCGACTGGCTAGGCCTCTCGTCGCGCGCAGGCCTGACGGTAGCAGAGGGTAGTGGCCATATGGTCCACCACGACCGCCAGGAGATGGTGATTGAGCATGTTCTCTCGCTGATAGCAGCTGCGGGGGGTCGGTGAATTGCTAGCACGTTAAAGTTAGGGTAGCTGCCAAGAGGGACCTTCACGCGACAACCAACGTGATGCCAACCAGGAAACAAACCATGAATGACCCCTTTGCCTCACGTGTTGGCGGAGTCCTGAGCGCCGACATTGCCGTTCCCGAACACGAACGTGAAGTGCGCTTCTACTCAGGTGTACTCGGCACGGGCGAGCATCCGCTTTGGCGCGAGGATCTGCTGAACAGCCTGGGCATGCCGATCATCGGTTTGGGTGCGCGCAACCCCGAGTATGCTGACCTTCCTCTCCAATGGATGCCGCACATTCAGGTCGCCGATGTCGCAGCCAGTGCGGAGTCTGCGCTGAATCTGGGCGGGAGCGAACTCATGCACGGCAAAGACGACGACGGAAAGAGCCAGTGGGCCGTGCTTGTTGATCCGAACGGCGCCGCGTTCGGGGTTATCCCGGTCGTTTCTGCGGACGCGATCCCCCAAACGGAGGGTATCGCCTCGCGCGACGCCGCGGCGCGTGTGGGTTGCATCTCGTGGCTCGACCTCACGGTCCCCGACGCTTCGGCAACGCGTGACTTCTACCGCCAGGTCGTTGGCTGGTCGGTGCAAGACGTCGAGATGGAGGACGCAGGTGAGCGCTACGCCGACTACAACATGTTCGGTAGTGATGAAAGACCGGCGGCGGGAATCTGTCATGCGCGCGGAGCAAACCTGGATCTGCCGCCTGTCTGGATGATCTACCTTCCCGTTGGCGACCTCGCCGAAAGTCTCCGTCGCGTGCGAGAGGGAGGAGGTGAGGTCATCAAGGCAACACCGGAGACACATGGGAAGCACGCCTATGCCGTTGTTCAGGATCCCGTGGGAGCATACCTGGCGCTGGTGCCGGGATAGTAAAAGGCGCAGCTGAAACACCAATCCGTTATGCCTGCCGTCCGACCAAGAGAGAGACTCTGGAGCCGACAATGAGGATTCGCTCAAAACTGCGACTCGCGGTCACCTTCGCATTCATTTCCCCTGTCGCGACGGCGTTGGGACAACCGGCGCCATCGGCTGAGTTCGAGGCCGATATCCGTAAGCTGATGGAGATCTCGGGGACGGCGGATCTTGCCGCACAGCTCATGGATCAGATGCTCGTACCTCTCAAGCAGGCGGTCCCGGACGTGCCTGAGGAGTTCTGGGAGGCGTTCATGGCTAAAGTCGACACGGACGAAGTGATCGCCTTGAACGTGCCGATCTACGCAAAGTACTTCACGCACGAGGAAGTAAGGCAGCTCTTGGCCTTTTATTCCGCACCGCTTGGCCAGAAGATCATCGCGACGATGCCGCTGGTCATGCAGGAGAGTTTTGCTGCCGGACAGCAATGGGGCCAGAGACTTGGCCAGCAGGTAGTGGATGAACTGGCTGCTGAGGGCTACCAGTAGCTGCCTCGGCCAGATGATGGCGGCCCCGAGGCCAGGTCGGCGGCACCTCTGAGGGAGGCTCGCTTCGCTCGCCGGCAGCTACTAGGGTGCGGTAGCAGAATTCCAAGGTCGTTATGCAGCGATAACCCTTCAGTTGGCCGGAGCCTCTGTGATCAATTTCATACTCAAGCTGGCGACCGGGGGTAGGGCCGCGGTTGCTTTGGCAGCCCTCGGCCTCGGCGGCACTTTTCTTTTTCGACTTAGCCCTTACGACGCCGTCAAAACCCTTCTAGAAGGCGCCAGCCTTCCCGAAGAGACGATCACTGCACCCGATCGATTCGCCGAGATTCTAGAAGCTCTCGGTGCCGCGGGTCGAGAAGCCTATCTGCAGTTTCAGGTCTGGGACTTGCTCAACCCCGTCCTGATTGGAGTTGCCGGAGCTATGCTGCTCGGCTGGCTTCTCAAGCGGAGCCAACGAGCGAGTTCTGCCTGGCGATACGTCGCCTTGCTCCCGGTCGCGCTACTAGCCGCAGACCTCCTGGAGAATCTCGTGATTTCTATCGCAGTTGGCGCTTTCCCGGATCGCGCCGCCATAGTTAATGCGCTCCCGCTGGTCACCGCGGCCAAGTTCGGCGCGGCAATCGCGACGATCATCTCGCTGATCCTACTCGCATTGATGTGGCTTCGAGATCGGATGTCCGGCGTCCTGCAACGCGCCACATAACAAGGAAATGCTGCGCGCGGCACTTCAGCCGCGCAGGTGCAACACCAACTCATCAGGAGACCGGATACAAGGGCGGATGGGACACGCGTCTTGCGGCTGCGCCCGGGCGAAAAGACCTTCCGTCTCAGCACCCTCCCTTACGGTTAGGACTGAGTGCATTGGCCTCTTTGCTGCGGCGTCTGCGTGAACGAAAGCTCGTCCAATGGGTTGCGGCATACTTGGCCGGTGCCTGGCTCGCGCTGGAGGCGTTTGATCTGGTCGCCGAGCAATTCCAGATGGCGCTCTGGATCAGGCAGGGAGCCACGATCGTTGTTCTCTTCGGACTCCTCATCACGCTGGTGCTCGCTTGGAACCATGGCGAGCGGGGGCAACAGCGGGCGAGTGGAGCGGAGGTGCTTCTGGTGGGAGTGCTTCTCGCTTTGGCGGGCGCAAGCGTCGTCCTCCTGCGTAACCGCAGCGGTGACACGGCGTCTACATACGCTTCGGCCGCGTCCCTGACCTGGCAGAGAGATACTCCCCCAGAGCGGTCAGTGGCAGTACTGCCTTGCCGCGACCTTAGCGCCGATGGGGACCAAGAGTACTTCGCGAGCGGGCTGGCCGAGGAGCTGACAACCCAACTGGCTGCCATCAGAGGCGTACGTGTGGCCGCTCGGACTTCGGCATTCTCCTTCAAGGACTCTGGCGCGGACCTCGCCACCATCGCTGGTGCCCTCCGCGTTCGAAACGTGCTCGAATGCAGTGTTCTACGGGAGGGACGACAAGTTCGGATCTCCGCTCAGTTGGTCGATGTCGCAGAGGGATTCGAACGTTGGGGGCGCTCATACGATCGGGACGTGGAGAGCATGCTGGCGGTTCACGGTGAGATCGCGATCGCTGTCGCCAGCGCCCTGGAGGTAGAGCTGCGTGGGGTGGAACGAGGCCGGATCGACAAGCGCGGCACGGACAGCCAGGAGGCATACGAATCTTACCTGCGCGGCCTGAACCTGCACTGGAAGGCCCCCTGGTCCGTTGAGAATCAACTCAGAAGCCTCCACTACGCCAACGAGGCGATCGGAGCTGATTCGACGTTCGCTTCTGCGTGGGCTCTCCTTGCGAGCACGTACATTGGTCTAGGGAATTTCTTGGTTCTTCCACCCGCCGAGGTCTACCCGAAAGCTGAGGCTGCAGCGTTGCAGGCCGTCGCCCTCGACGGTGACCTTGCTTGGGCGCGCGCAATGCTCGGTTGGACGAAGCTGTCCTACTCCTTTGACTGGGCAGGCGCGGAGCGCGAGTTCCGGAGCGCCATCGCTCTCGCTCCAAGTGACTTCAAAGGCTACCACGGGCTGAACTTCGCTCTTGCTGCACAGGGGGAGTTCGAGGAGGCGCTGGAGGCAGCGGAAGAGGCGCTGGCGCTCGATCCTCTGTCGTTGTGGCCAAGGGTCGGGCTCTTCGAGCTGCGTTACAAGATGGGCGACTTCGCGGCGATCGTCTCTGACCTTCAGGCACACGTCTTGTCCGAACCGAACGACCTCCTGTCCGTGGGGCAACTAGCTGTGGCTCAGGCGCGCACCGGGGCGCCTGACGAAGCGATCGCCGCTGCGTCGAGAGTGGAGGCGATGGCCCAGGGCAATCCATTGATGACGCTGCTCGTTGCCGACATCTACGCTATCCTCGGAGACACGGCAGCTGCGCTTGAGCGCCTTTCGAGTTTGGAAGCCGCAGCAACGTCGGGCGATGCCATGGTATTACCCGGGAACACGGCGATGGTGTATGCCGCACTCGGTGATGAGGACCGCGCATTTGAGTGGCTCGACCGAGCCATCGACGAGTTCGATAGCATTGTGTTCTCTCTCCACTACCCGGAGTTCCGACCGCTTCGGCCCGACCCCCGCTTTCAAGACCTTCTGACCCGGGTAGGCCTCCCGAGCGAGGCCTATCCTTAGGCTCAAACACCAATCCGTGACCGGCTATATGGGAAAATCACAAGACGCACGCTCGACACTCGCAAGAAGAGGACGCCGAGCCGTGGGAGCGCTGGCTGTTGGCGCTCTGGCAGGTGGTGCAGTTGCCCTTGGTGCCGTGGCCGTCGGTCGTCTCGCAATCGGCTTCCTGGTAGTAGGTAAGTCGCGAATCCGAAGACTCGAGATCGAGGAACTAAACGTGCAGCGCCTGCGCGTCGGCGAGCTGGAGGTCGACGGTGAGCGCGTACGGGCCTGACGGCCTGCTGATGACTCCACGACTGAAAGTGTCATTCCTGCTGTTGGTCCTGTTTCAGGCCGTGCACTCCGTGGAGGAGTACTTCGGGCGGCTGTGGGAGGTATTTGTTCCAGCCAGATTCCTGACCTCGGTGGTAGCACCGTCGGACCCGGTCGCTGGCTTCCTGATCATCAATATCGGTCTGGCTCTGCTTGGATTCGCGTGCTACTTGTGGATCGTCCGGCCAGCGACTCCCAGTGCTCGGGCTTGGGTATGGTTCTGGATCGTCCTTGAAGCCATCAATGCACTGGGCCACGCAGCCTGGTCCATCGCTTCGGTTTCGTATCAGCCAGGCCTCGTTACGGTCTTACCCTTCTATGCTCTCGTCCCGGTCCTGGTGAGGGAGATGCTCAAGTCAGCACCCCAAGGCATTGGACAGGTAGCCAGATGAAGGCAGCGTGGTACGAAGCGCAGGGGCCGGCTGAAGACGTTTTGAATGTCGGTGAGATGCCGGATCCCGAGCCGGGCGCTGGTGAAGTCCTGCTTCGAATCCGGGCCTCAGGCATCAACCCGGGGGACGTGAAGAAGCGGAGCGATGAGTTCGGCGTGGGGATGCCCTATCCTCGCGTTATCCCACACAGCGATGGCAGCGGCTTCGTCGACGCGGTCGGCGAAGGCGTCTCGCAGGTGAGTGTTGGAGACCGCGTCTGGTGTTTCGGTGCTCAGAGCTACAGGCCGTTCGGAACGGCGGCGGAGTATGCCGTGGTCCCGGAGACGAACGTCGCCCCGCTTCCCGAGGGCGTCGACTTCGAGCAAGGGGCGTGTCTCGGGATCCCTGGCATCACGGCCCACCGGGCGGTGAACGCGGCCGGACCACCCGAGGGCAAATGGGTCCTGGTTCAGGGCGGTGCAGGCGCCGTGGGCCTGGCCGCGGTGGCCTTGGCCGAGTTCGCCGGAGCTCGAGTCATCGCTACAGTTCGCAGCGAAGCTCAGGAGGCGGTGGCAATGTCGGCCGGGGCGCAGGTGGTAGTTCGGACCGACGGTCTGTCACCCAGCGAAGTCCCGTCTCGCATCATGGACGGCGCCCCCGATGGAGTGGACCACGTTGTCGAAGTCGCCTTCCACGCGAACGTGCTGGTAGACGAGCAGGTCCTCCGACAGGGTGGCTCGATTGCTACCTATGCGACCGGCGACCCGAACCCGGTCATTCCGTTCTGGCCGCTCGTGTTCAAGAACGTCAGCCTTCATTTCCTCGGGAGCGACGACTTCACGCCAGCTCAGAAGCAGACGGCCGCGGCAGACATTTCGTCGGCGCTCGCGGCGGGCTGGGCGGGGTACTCAATTGGACAGACGTACCCGTTGACGGACATCGCTCAAGCTCACCAGGCCGTGGAGAATCGGTCTGCTGGTGGCCGGGTCGTTCTGGACCTGCCTTCGGGGGCCCTCTGACGGTGGAGCCACCGTTCATCGCGATCGTCGCGTGACGTACGCCGAGTTTCAAGCACGCTGGGAGCGAGGGGCAGACGCCGAGTACGACGCCTTCATGCGTCGGTCAGCCGCGGAACTTGTCGCAGACGCTCGGGCTGGACGGCTCGGCGAGTACTACCAGCTCTGGCGGGCCATTGCAGCCCAAACGACCCTGCCTCAATCGGGCCCGGTACTCCTGGACGTTGTTCGGCGCGAGTCTACATACCTCGTCCGATATCACGCAGCGGCCGCGTTGTTGGCGCTGCTCGGCACAGCCGAGTTCGATCCGGTGGACTTGACCGCGGGGCGTCCTGGAGAGGCCGCGGCGCTCGATGCGCTCGAACGGCTTCTGCAAGAGCGCCTCACCTCCGAGCACGCCGCTAACTTTGACGCTGACCGAGATCCATCGAACGGCTACGAAGCGATTGCCGCCGACTTCGCTGCCCTGCGCAGCGCGTCCACTATTGGGGTCACCACTGTGCGTGATTGGGCGCGCAACCTCGAGCCGGGAGCGAGCATTCTGGATGTTGGATGCGGCACCGGGCTCCCCATCTCGGCGGCGTTGGTCGGTGATGGCTTCGAAGTCTTCGCCATCGATGCTGCGCCGACCCTCGTCGCCGACTTCCGTCGGAGGCTGCCCGAGGTAGCTGTGGCGTGTGAGGCCGTCGAGACGTCGGCCTTCTTCGGCCGAGCCTTCGATGGTGCAGTGGCGATCGGAGTTCTGTTCCTGATGACGGCGGCACAGCAGCGCGAAGCGATCGGGAGGATTGCGGCCGCGCTGAATCCTGGCGGTAGAATGCTCTTCACCAGCCCTCGCGAGCCCTGCACCTGGTCGGATTCACTTACCGGCCGGCTGTCGCTCTCCCTGGGTCACGATGGATATGCGTCCATCCTGGCGAACCTCGGACTGTCTCTCGTTGGCGAGTGCTGTGACGAGGGAGACAATCACTATTACTCTGCCGTGCTCCCGGAACACACAAGATCCACGCCCTGACAAGCGTCTGAAACTGGCGTAGGTGAGTGTCGTGCTGATAGCGCTGGCGGAATTGACTTGGTTGCTTCGGCGAGGTCCTTGGCGCCAATCTCCATCTCAGTCTGGCGGCCACCTCGGGCCGCGTAGCTGAAACACGAATCCGTGACCGCATACAACTCGGGTGCCAAGGAGAACAGGCGTGGGTCTGTCGACCAAGACTACGGTTGGGAAGTGGGTAGGGATTGGCACCGCTCTTGGTGCTGCATTCGGCGCAGCGTTTGGTGGCGTGGGGATCGGTGTCGCACTCGGCGTCGCGTTGGGCGCGGCGGTCGGCACAGCTAAGACTCGCTCAGAGGCTGCTAGCGGTGAACGTGACGCCTGACAAGCCTTAGCGGCTGACGACTGCCAGGCAGGCGACGACGATGGTAGAAGAGTCTGAAGGAGGCGCGCGACATCCTCCACGCTGATTCGGGTGCCTCATCCTAACAAACCAGGAGGCTGATTCAATGACTACCGTGATCGCTGTGCATGAGGTGGACGATGTTGACCATTGGCTGAGTTCGCCCAAGCGGGCTGAGTTCTTCGGCGCCCACGGGATGACTGTGAGGACTTTCGTCTCTCCCGGTGGCGGCAATCGAGTCGGAGTCATCATCGAAAACGTACCGAGCCTCGAAGCCCTCAATGAGGCGCTGTCGGGCGCGGACGCTGCCGCAGCCATGGAGCACGACGGAGTTCATCCGGATACCGTCGAGCTGTTCGCAGCCTCGTAGCTCGGCCGGTCAGGGTGATCTTCTTCTACGGCCTGTTCATGGATCGGTCTCTTCTCACTGAGAAGGGTCTTCACCCGGAGATTATCGGGCCAGCCGTGCTCCCCGACTACCGCATCCACATCGGCGAGCGAGCAACATTGCTGAGATCCGCTTCGAGTCGGGCCTATGGAATCGTAATGGAACTCACCGACCAGGAAGCTCGCACGCTCTACTCGGCACCGAGTGTCCGCGAGTACATACCGGAGCGAGTACGGGTGAAGCTGTTGGACACAGGTGAAGCTGTCGAGGGAGACTGCTACAACCTGCCGCGCGAGTTGGGTCTGGCCGGGACGAATCCCGCGTACGCGACCAAGCTGTCACAGTTGGCGGAGGCGCTGCAGTTCGATGCGGCATATGTCGAAGAAATCGCTGCGTTCGGCGAGGTGTCTTAGTTTCGTCCAGAACCATCTGCCTGGGAGGGTACATGAAGGGACCGGTCCGCTGGGGCGTGATTCTGGGAGGTGCGGTTGCCGTGCTGAGCCTTGTCTTTGGCCTGGTTGGGTGGCACCGCGTCTATGAGATGTCCTTCGTCTTCCTGGCCGTAGCGATTCTGATCAATGTGGTGACGGTCGTTCTTTGTCTGCGCGAGCGGGCCTCGTCGGCTGGCTGGTTGGACCAGGTCAAGACGGGCCTGGTCGTTGGGCTCGTCGGCTCGGTGATCGTTTTCGTCGGGTCATGGCTGGTGACGAGTGCGGTATTCCCCGACTACTTTACGGAAATGGCCGCGGGGTATCGGGACACGTATGTCAGCATGGGCTTAGCTGAGGACGAGGTAGCCGACCTGGTAGCAGCAACAGCAGCCACATCCCCAGTCAGGTCGGCGTTCGATGGCGTGGTAGGTACGTTGGTGACCAGCCTGGTCGTGGCCGCAGTTGCCGGAGTGTGGCTTCGCAAGAAGGACTGAGGTGTCGACCTCCCAGCTGCCTTCTGATGAAGCATGGTTGACCATCCCGGACTCGTTGGCAGCCAGTTGTCAAAAGACACCGGAGGGTGCGGCCTGGCTCGAGCGACTCCCCGGAGCCCTTCGTGAACTTCGGGCTAGATGGTCGTTGCAAGTCGAAGGGCCGTACGACAGCCCGGACGTGACCGCATCCTGGGTCGCACCAGTAAGTCGTCCGGATGGCCGGTCTGCCGTGCTCAAGCTCGGACTGCCACACATGGAAGCAGACCATGAGTCCGATGGCCTTCGCTACTGGGACGGTGATCCCACCGTGTTCCTGATTGATTCGGATGACGCGCTCAACGCGTTGCTGCTGGAGCGGTGCGTTCCCGGCACGTCCCTCAGGCGTGAGTCCGAGCCGAATCAGGATGTGGTGATCGCTGACCTATTGCGGAGGCTGTGGCGGACGCCGGGGCAAGTATCCCCATTCAGGCCCCTGTCGACGATGCTCGCGACCTGGAGCAATCAGACACTGAAGCAGCAGCGTGACTGGCCGGATCCCGGGTTGGTTCGCGACGGGCTCGGTCTCTTTTCCGACCTTGCAGCCAGCAGTCCGGAGGACGTCGTCCTGGCCACGGACCTGCACGCGGGAAACGTGTTAAGGGCGGAACGTGAGCCCTGGCTCGTTATCGACCCCAAGCCCTTCGTCGGTGATTCCGCGTATGACGCGACCCAGCACCTCCTGAACTGTCCTGACCGCATGCGTCAGGACCCAATCGGGACGGTAAATCGGTTCACCGGACTCCTGGGATTGGATGCCGAGAGAGTAAGGCTATGGATGTTCGCCCGCACCGCAGCCGAACCCCGTGATGTTTGGGTCGACGACGATAGATGGCTGCTGGCCAGAGCGTTGGCACCGTAGGTTTCAGCCCTGATTCCGTCCCTTGACGGCTTCGAGCCCGGCGATCTCGAGTCGGAAGGGCCCCTCCTGCTTATCGGTCAGCATGATCCCGATCTGCCGCACCTGCGCGGAATCCAGGGGCTTTGCGTTGCGGGGCACATAGCCGCGAAACGTCGGGCGGAAGGACTTCAGTGGGAGTTGTAGCGTCGTCCACTGCCCGGCCGTCGTCTCGAAGCCTGCGGCGTAGGCCACGCCGTCGAAATCTCCGCCCATCCGGAGCCGCAACTGGTAGCGTTTGCCGTCGCCTCGAACCCTGAGCACCGGCGCCGAGGCACCTGCCAGCGCACCCTCCGCGACCACGGCGCGCACGGAGGCGAACCCGCCATTGTTTTCCAGCGACAGGTTGCCATCGAACACGCCGATGTCGCCTTCCTCGTGGCGCATCTCGCTCGATGAGCGACCTCCCATCACGCCGTCGTTCACCACGTACCACGACTCGACGGCATCCGAAGTGAATTCGACAAGTGTCATGCGCTCTGCGTCCTGGGCTTCAAGCGAAGCGATCGAGACCGTCGTGAGTAGCAAGAAGACTACAGGCACTGCTTTCCAATATCCGTACATCGTTGTCCTTCCCGAGAATAGGTGCCCTACTCCACCCGCCGCTCGTGTTTGACCCAGTCTACCTCCATCGTCCAAGTATCTGTCGTCATCGGTGAGTTGTTGATCTTGGCGAAGTTCAGCACGGCGAACAGCGGCTCGGGGAACTGGCCTCCCTGTCCCTCGCTGCGATAGATGATCTCACCGTCCAGCAGGAACATTAGATCGGCGCCCTCCCATTCGACCGCGTATTCGTGGTACTCGGCCAGATTGGCCGCCTGGACGTGCATGAGCTGCTGCCAGTCACCGCCACCGCAGTGTCCAAGGTTCTTGATCGCCCTGGCGGCGTAGTGGTCGGGCCCGCCGTCGCTGTGATGTTCGAAAATGTCGATCTCTCCCGAACCGGTCATCGGCCAGCAGACGTCTTCGTCCTCTTCTTCCACGGGGGGCTCGTTGTTGCGTGCACCGAGCAGCCACCAGGCCGGAAACATTCCGGGCTGACCGCTGTCTGGAACCCGCAGTCGGGCCGTCCAGCGCCCCTTCACGAACTCCCGGCGGTTCTTCGAGGTGATTCTCCCGGCCACGTGCTGCGTGGGCGGGTGCTGATCCCCAAACTTGCTCAGATTGTCGCACTCGACTGGCTCCCCGAGGTCCACTACGCGCAGCTTGAGCGTTCCATCGCTGACCTCGCGGGTATCGTGCGCGCCGTCGCGGACGTAGCACTGGTCTTCGTCGTTGACCCAGAGGAGCTGATCTTGCCAGTTCTCAGGAGCGAAACGGTCGAAGTCATCGAGGAAGTCGACTTCCCAGAGTTCGGCCATGTTGGACGTGGCTGCCGTCGAGTCCTCCGGTTCCGCGCTGGTGCAGGCTGCGAATGAGTATAGTGTCGCGCCGAGCACCTTGAGCATCCGGCGATGCGTAGCCGATAACATGGATGAGCGTCTCCTTTGTATATTGCACCGCCAGAATACTGGAGTGGGAGCCGTCAAGCAGCATCGGCACTCGGTAGCAGGAGGGCACACGAGCATGATTGAGGGACCTCCGCTTTCACACACCCAGAGCCCGTCCAGAGCGCTGAATCGGCGAGTGGAGATAAGATGCGGTTCGATCGACTGATCAGGGTGCGCAGACCAATCAGGCGTCGCGCCCACCGCGCAGCGACGATTCTGGTCGCGGTCTCGGTCCTCGGCTGCATCGAGGCGACCGACGCTGAAACTCCTGTGCCGAGTGCCGCGACTTTCGTCGATCTTCCCGAGCCGCGGCACGGGGGAGACGTCGCGGTAGAGCAAGCGCTGGCGATGCGGCGATCCATCCGCCAATACGCGGACACCCCGTTGTCCCTCGCCGGACTTGCACAGCTGGCCTGGTCCGCCCAGGGGATCACTGACTCGGCGGGCCACCGCACCTCGCCATCCGCAGGCGCGCTCTACCCCCTCGAACTCTACGTGGTGGCCGGCGAGGTCCTGGGGCTTGAGGCCGGCATCTACCGCTACGTGCCGGCGGGCCACCGGCTGGTGCGCCACACAGACGGTGACGCGCGGGGCGCAGTGGCGCGAGCTGCTTTGCAGCAAAGCTGGATCGCGGATGCGCCCGCGATCCTTGTCCTCGCGGGCGTTACTGAGCGGACCGCCGGCAAGTACGGAAACCGCGCGCCGCGTTTCGTACACATTGAGGTGGGCCACGCAGCCCAGAACGTGTACTTGCAGGCCGAGGCCCTTGGGCTCGGCACCTGTATCGTGGGCGGGTTCGACAATGTGCAGCTGAAGCGGGTGCTGGCGCTCCGCGAAGCTGAAGCGCCTCTTGCCATTCTACCCGTCGGCACGCCGCGCTGAATCGAGGCGCCACAAAGGAGCATCCCGATCTCAATCGCAAGACAGGTTCCCTGGGCTCGAATCTTCATCGAAGGTGCCGTGATTGTCGGTTCGATCCTGCTGGCGTTTGGTATTGACGCGTGGTGGAGCGAGCGAGCCGAACGGGCTGAGGAGGCGGAAGCCGTCGCACAACTCGCGATTGACTTCCGCTCGAACGCGACCCGACTCGATATAGTCAGGGGGTACCACGAACGAGCCCTGGACGCCAGCTACGAAGTCCTCGCGCTGGGCGGAATGGGCGGTGAACGTCGGGGCGACCAGCCGGTCGCGGAGCTCGTCGGCAACCTCCTGTCCGCGTGGACCTATGA
>JARFPW010000240.1 GCA_029288095.1 Gemmatimonadota bacterium | reverse complement strand
CGATCAGAGTGAGCGGCAGGTACCGCATGAACTCACCGATCATCCCCGGCCAGAACAGCATGGGTGCGAACGCCGCCAGCGTGGTGGCCGTTGCCGCGATCACCGGCATCGACACCTCCCCCGTGGCGAGCTTGGCGGCGGTCGGGGCATCGTACCCGTGTTCGCGATACCGGTAAATGTTCTCGACGATGACGACCGCGTTGTCGACAAGCATGCCCAGCGCGAGGATCAGCGAGAACAGCACGACCATGTTCATCGTCATGCCGAGCATCTGGATGATGCTGAACGACAGAAGCATCGACAGCGGAATCGCGACACCGACGAACGAGGCGTTACGAATACCCAGAGCGAACAGCAGCACGGCCACCACGAGTATGAGTCCGGAGATGATGTTGTTCTCCAGGCTGCTCACCATCGCGCGCACGTCGCCCGCAGCGTCCGAAGTGATGGAGATCTCGGTCGTCGGCGGGAAATCAGGCTCCATCTCGGCTACGACGGCCCGCACGGCTTCGGAGGTGGCGATGATGTTTTCGCCGGTACGCTTGCTCACGCTGAGCGTGACGACCGGCTTCCCGTTGAGGCGCGCGAAGCTGTCGCGCTCCTTGAATCCGAAGTCGACGGTCGCCACGTCCCTGATGTAGACGGGCACCTCACCCGCCTCGCTGACGATGATGTCCTGAATCGGCGCCGTCGTGTCGAACTCGCCGGGCACGCGGACGAGGTACCTCAGATCACCGACTTCTATCGTCCCACCGGGAATCGTGATGTTCTCGTCGGCGATCGCGTCAATGACGTCGTCGAAGCTGACTCCGTAGAACTTCAGCCGGGCCAGGTCGACGTCCACCTTGACTTCGCGCTCCAGCCCACCGGACAGACTGACCGAGAGCACGGAGGGGATCTGCTCGATCTCGTCCTGCATGTCCTCGGCCAGCTGCTTGAGTCGCACCAGGCTGTACTCGCCCGCCAGGTTGACCTGCAGGATGGGGAAGTTCTCGAAGCTGAACTCGAGAATCGCCGGCTCCTCGGCAGCGAACGGCAGTTCCGGCTTCGCGATGTCGACCTTTTCGCGCACCTGCTGGAGCGCCTCGGTCATATCGACGCCGGCCTCGAACTCCACGTTGATCGAGGAGAAGCCCTCCACGGATCTGGACGTCAACGTCTTCACATCGGAGATCTTGTTGATCTCCTCCTCGATCGGCCGCGTGATCAGACTCTCGACATCTTCGGGCGACACGCCGGCGTAGATCGTGTTGACGGCCACGTTCGGGATCTCAATATCCGGCTGGGCTTCCTTGGGAATCGTGAGATACGAATACAGGCCGGCGATCAGGATGATCGCGATGAGCACCAGGATGCTCGTCGGATGTTCGACGGCGAACGACGTGGGCCGAAATTCCTTGTATTCCTTGCCGTCGTGTTGGATGGCCGCCATCAGTTACCTCCACCCACGATGCGCACGCGGTCGCCCGGATCCGTTAGTTGCTGGCCGCGCACCACGACCCGCTCCCCGGCCGCGAGTCCCTCGAGGACGACGACATCGTTCTCGTCGCTGCTCCCCAGGGTGAGGTCGCGGGCGACGGCTACGTCGTGCCCGTCTTCCGTTTCGATGACCAGGGCCTGGAAGCCGAGCTCCGTCCGCAGCAGTACCTCACGCGAGACCACGATCGCATTGTCAATCCGACTCGTTTCCACCCGGACGTTGGCGATCATGTACGGCTTCACTTCCCCGTCGGGGTTGTCCATCACGATCTCGATCGGAAACGTCCGGCTCTGCCGGTCCACGGCCGTGCCGACGAAATCGATGCGCCCCTCAAAGGTCCGCCCCGGGAAGATGTCGAACGTTATCGTTGCCTCGTCGCCTTCCGAGACACGCGTAGCGAACCGCTCCGGTACACCGCCGGTAATCCGAAGGCGGCTGGCGTCCACGATCCGGGCGACGGGCGTTCCTGCCTGGACGATCTCCCCGGCATCGACCAGATCATCATCGAATGTGCCGGCGACCGGAGCGCGCACGATGGTGCGGGCCAGCCGAGCCTGCAGTTGGTCGAACCGTGCAGCCGATGACGCGGCGTCCGCCCGTGCCTGCAGAAAGGCGATCTCGCTGCCGATCCCCTCGTCCTCCCAGAGCCGGCGCTGCCTTTCATGGCGGTCCTCCGCGATCTCCGCCATGGCGCGAGCCTCCTCGACCTGCGCCGCCAGCACATCGTCGTCGATCCGCGCGATCGCCTGGCCTCGGCGCAGGCGGCTGCCCTTCTCCCTGACGAACGCCTCGAGACGGCCGGCTTCCTCCGCGCTTACCGTCACGTCGGTTTCGGGCTGCGCTTCGCCCGTGATCCGCACGGTCGAGCTGAATGACTCCAGCACGACCGTGTCGATCTCGACGTTCACGACCTTGACGAACTCCTCGTCGGCATCAGGCGCGGCGCTGGCATCCGTTCCTCCGCACGCGGCCACACCGAGCGTCACCACTGCCAGCGTCAGGCCACCCGTCGATCTATGACTTCTCATCATCCACCCGTTCATTGGTTGTTCTCCATCGACTCCTGCGCTCGTCGCGCACCCGGCCGATCCAGCATCCCGGCGAGCGCCGTCTCCACCGCCGGCACATCTCCTACCGCGAAGTCCAGTTGGGCCCGCGCCACCAGGTAGTCGTAGACAGCCTGTGCGTAGTTCAGTTCCGACTGGCGCAGGGCGAGCTCCGCATCGATGACTTCCAGACGAGATCCGGTTCCCTCCCGGTACAGTGAGGAGGCGATTTCGAAACCACGCCCGGCTTCGCCAACGGCTGTCCGTTGGGCTTCCGCCCGTGCCAGTGACTCCGACACCTGGTCTGCGCGCGTCCGTACGTCGTTGGCGGCACGTAATCGGGTGTCAGCCAGCTGCGCCTCGAACTGTCGTACGCCGATCTGTCGCTGCGCGATCCGATTCCAGCGCCGGCCACCGGAGAACAGCGGAATGCTCACCCGCACACCAACCGCCGTCGCCGTGGTGCGCTGCATCGCGTTCTCGCCGAAGAAGTTCAGGCTTCCGTTTTCCTGGGCAGTCAGGCTGTAACTGAAGAAGGCATCGATGGTCGGAAACAGGTCTGTCCGGTCCACCTTCACTCGCACCTCCTCCAGCTCCTTACGAAGCGCGAGTTGCCGGACGTCAGATCGGCTGACGGACGCGAGCGCCACCAGATTCTCGGGGTCGGTGGCCGCTTCGTCATCGACGCCGACGAATGTGAGCAACGCCAGGTTGGCCTCGGAGTTAGCCGCCGGGTCCAAAGGCGACACGGCCGACAATCGGCCCTCCGAGCCCACCTCTCGTAGCTCGGGCAGACCCATCTGGATACCGAGCGTCCGGCGCGCTTCAGAGAGTGCGTCCGTGCTGCGCCGCAATTCAGGTTGGATGTTCGCCAGCTCTACCTCGAGCCGGAGCACGTCGTAGTCGCCAACCAGCCCGACGCGGTTCAGGGCGCGTGTCTCCGACAACGTCTGCTCGACCCGGTCGACACTGTTTTGCGTAACTCGTACGCGCTCTTCGGCGAGCAGCACGTTCAGGTAGGCGATCCGGACGTTGGTGGCCACTTGCTGGGCCGAACCGCGCAGCACTTCGCGATTGAAATCCCTGAACTTCCCGGCCGTGCTCACTCCGAGAAACACGGTCGCGTCGAACAACGGCTGGTCAACGGTGACGCCCGCCTGCCACTGATTGTCGGCTCCGAACTGCACCGGGATCAGGTCGTCCGGCGAGGCCGTCGGATCGAAGATGATCGCGGGCAGAAACGCCTCGGGCACCGTCAGGTTCCGGGTGAACGACGCGGTGGCATCGATTTCCGGGAAGAGGCCGCCGTAGGCCTCTCCCACCTGCTTCTCGGCAGTGGCGAGGTCGAGCTCGGCAACTCGCAGCTCTCGATTGTTGCGCAAGGCGATCGTCACCGCTCGATCGATCGAGTAGGTCGGCACCTCTGCCA
>JARFPW010000233.1 GCA_029288095.1 Gemmatimonadota bacterium | reverse complement strand
AGGTACAGCCGGCCGATAACTAACCGTTCCCGGAGCTGCGCTGCGTCTCCCTGATGCACGGGGTCCACAGAATTTTCCGAATCGGTGTGTTACCCATACGGCAGCCCCTCGCCGGCCCCTGGTCAACGGGTAGTCGATTCTGAACTCAATAGCCTGTCTCGGGCCCCGCTCCCCCATCAGCCGGTCGCCGCAGTTTGCAAGACGTTTGCCGGTACGAGGCGTTTGCCCCGCTCGCCGCTCCTTTTGTCCGAAATTGTAAGTGATGCTATAATAATTACTTATGGATATATTTCCCCCCGCGAAAATCCGGTACGGGGCTTGCGACAAGGAACGGCGTCTGGAGTTCACGCCGTCCGTATGATCGAGTACGGCATGATTCCTTCGTGGGTGTTGCATTAGCGAGATCCACGGTTCTTGGCGGCTTGCCGATCGAGAACGGGCACATGAGAGGCCGGGTCGCAATGGGGCGTCCGGTACTCCGGCACGGATTGGGGTAAGCGCTCCATTCCGAAGAAGGACCTCAACGGCCTAGGCCAGGAGGAACACCATGCTTCAGTTGTTCAACGCACTTTTACTGGACGAGTCCGGTCAGGACCTGGCGGAGTACGCCATTCTGATCGGCCTGATTGCCCTTGCGGTGATCGTAGCGGTCCGTCTCCTTGGGACGACGATCTCGACGATCTTCAATCGTATTGGCACCACGCTGTCGTCGGCGGGCGTTCCGTCGGGTGGCGGTAGTTAAGTAGTTCGGCATCTAGCGACCGGGTCCGTCCGCTAGTCGGGCGGATCCGGTACCGCCGAGAGCACTGGTGCCCGGTGCGCAAAGCGGACAGAATTACCATAGGACGAGTCACCCGAGGACTGTCTGTGGATCTCATCGCTGTTGGACTTGTAACGATGGTCGGGATCGCTGCGGCCACTGATGTGGGGATTCAGAAGATTCCCAACATCTTGACCGTATCGGGATTCGTGTTTGCCCTGCTGGTGCACGGGCTGACCGGATCTTCGGAACTGGTCGGCGCGCTTCTCGGAGCCGCTATCGGCTTCATCCTGACCTTCCCGATGTTCGCCGGTGGCGGCATGGGGGGAGGCGATGTAAAGCTGCTCACGGCGACAGGCGCCTTTCTGGGCCCGGGCCGGTTCATCGTCGCGTTTCTGGCAACAGCGGTCATTGGCGGAGTCATGGGCGTTATCGCCGCGGCACGCCAACGAGCTCTCACCAGCACCCTCCTCGGAATGAGAGACCTCGCCGTCGGGACAGCCCGACGCATGGTGCTCTCGTCGGCCGGGACCGAGATGCCCACGCTTGAAAAAGAGGGCGCGGTCCGCATCCCTTACGGCGTAGCGATTGCCGCCGGGGCAATGATCGGCCTTCTGTACTGACGCATCCTTACGTACCGACAGTTGATGTAGAGAAGCACAGGCACGGGTCACCTCGCGCCTCCCTGCTGGCCCAGGCCGGTGGGTATCCGTACCCGAGCGGAGTTAAGAGGAACCGAGGAAAGGCAGGGTAACTGGTCATGCGAAGCAGAAGGCTCATCATCGTTCTGGTTCTGGCACTGGCCTCCGGACTTCTGGCCGGATGGTTGGCGCTGCGAATCATACGCGAGTCAGGGGATGTCGGACCGATTCAGACAGCCACGGCGGCGCCCACGGAAGTCGTTGTCGCAGCGAGAGACCTTCCGCTCGGCCGCGTACTGACAGTCGAGGACGTCAAACTGACGCCCTGGCCGTCCGACGTCGCCCCGGAGAACTTCAGTTCCTCTGTCGAGGATGTTCTCGGCCGGGGGCTGATCACTCCCGTTGTGCTCAACGAACCTCTCCTGTCCGGGAAGATGGCCGTCAAGGAAGCAGGTGGCGGCCTGCCGATCGTCATACCAGAGGGCATGAGGGCGCTTAGCGTCCGTGTGGACGAAGTCATCCAGGTCGCTGGATTCGTCTTGCCGGGGACGCATGTCGACGTGTTCGTCACCATTGATCCCGGTCAGCAGCAGAATAATCCGATTACGAAGATGATTCTGCAGAACGTTTCGGTCCTCACGGCGAACCAGATCGTGCAGACCGCCGAGAACGGCGAGCCCACGACCGCCACCGTGGTGACACTGCTGGTCACGCCCCAGGACGCGGAGAAGCTGATTCTCGCTTCGACCCGGGGTCGGATTCAGCTTGGCCTGAGAAACACACTAGACCTGGACAGTCTGACGACGACCGGTATCCGGATTCCAAATCTGCTGCCAGGCGCACCGGTGCGAGCCGGTCCGCGCAGGACCGTCCCGAGGCGAAACCCGGGAATCGAGATCTATCGCGGTCCGGACGTGACCACTGAAAGCGTGCAAGGGGGCTCCTAATGAGCAGGATTAGACAGTACGGGCGCCTGAAGGCGCACATTTTCGGAGCACCCCTGGCGGCACTCCTGGTGCTCGTCTTCACGGGCCCTGTGGAAGCGCAGGAATCGTCGGGCGTGATCGATCTGGCAGCCGGCGGATCCAGCGTGATCGAGACGCAGGCGGCCGTGACCCGTGTCGCGATAGCCGATCCGAGCATCATCGACGTTCTTCCGGTCACCACGCGAGAGCTGGTGATCAACGGCAAATCGTCGGGAACCACCAGCCTGCTGATCTGGGATGCGGCAGGTACGCGATCCTGGTACAGCGTGAAGGTGTCTCCGGATGCCGCGAGTCTGCAGGGCGACCTTCAGCGATTGTTCCCGGGCGAGGACGTCCGGGTCGAAACCAGCGGAAAGTCCGTCATCCTGAAGGGATCCGTATCGAATTCGGGCGTTGCCTCGCGGATGATGGATATCGCCGCACGCAGCCTGGGCAGCGGCGAGAACGTGATCAACGAAATCGAAATGCCGAGGCCTGGCCAGGTGTTGCTCAAGGTCCGGTTTGCGGAGGTCAGCCGCAGCGCCATCGAACGCGCCGGCGTCAACCTTCTTTATACGGGTCCCGACGGCCGGGTGATTGGATCCACCACGGGCCGACCCTCCGGGTTCAGGGGCGACCTGGACGGGACGATTTCCGTCCTCTCGGACGCTGTCAACCTGTTCCTTTTCGAACCGGAACTGAACCTGACGGCGTTCCTGCAAGCCCTGGAGAACAACGGACTCTTCCGGTCACTGTCCGAGCCGAATCTCCTGGCCGCACATGGAGTCGAGGCTTCGTTCCTGGCCGGCGGCGAGTTCCCGTATCCGGTCATTCAGAGTGGCAATCAATCGGGTGGAATCTCGATTGTATTCAAGGAATTCGGCGTCAAGCTCGACTTCACGCCCTATATCCAGGCCGGTGGCAGGTTACGCCTGGCCGTCGCGCCGGAAGTCTCGAGCCTTGACTTCTCGAACGGGCTCGTCATCGGCGGATTCAGTATTCCGTCGATCCTGTCGCGCAAGGCAAAGACGGAGGTGGAACTTGCGGATGGGCAGACGTTTGCGATCGCCGGGCTCATCGACAACAGCATGGTCGCCGACTACAGCAAGGTTCCGCTGCTCGGTGACATCCCGATTCTCGGCAGCCTGTTTCGCTCGAAAGAGCTGAGGCAGAATCGCAGCGAGCTGCTCGTGCTGGTTACTCCTCACATCGTCTATCCGATGGATGAGTCGCCGGAAGTGCCCTCGGGTGAGCCCGAGGACTGGAACTGGGAGAAGCACCTGGACGGTCCGACCCCGGCGCCGGGCGAAGAGGGCCGTCAGCACGAGCTCGAGCCGGCCCAGGACGACGCCACGGCGTCAGATGATGACGGCATGTCTGACGACGATATGTCGGATGACGACGACCTGTAGACGTCACAACGCATAACGGAGACTGACCTCAGCCATGAATGACCAGACGATCAAGAGCGCGATCATCTCGACTGATGTCGAGGTGCGGAGCCTCGTTGCGAAGGTGGTCAGCGAGGACGACATGGGGATCGAGGTCGGTCTCGAAGTTGTTGTCCCGTTCCACGAGATCAATGATTCACATCTGGAACAGCTCCGTCAGCTGAACCCGGAGTTGATCTTCCTGGACGTCAGCGACGATCCGGTGATGGGGCTTAAGTTCGCCCAGTTTCTGGTCGAAGGGGCGCCCAACCGCCGTGTTGTGGGGATGGGTGACACGCTGACTCCCGAGTTGTTGATGCAGGCCATGCAGGCTGGCGTCACGGAATACCTGCCGACTCCGATTACCATCGAGAAGGTGCAGGAAACGATCGATCGCCTCGCCAGGAAGTTCGGTCACCGTGGCGTCGAGGAGCGGAAGCGCGATCCTGGCAAACTGTTCGCGTTCTTCAGGCCGAAGGGCGGCGCGGGATCCACGTCGGTCGCGACGAATACCGCGGTGTCCTTGCACCTGCTCACAAGGCGGCGTGTGCTGCTCGTCGATCTGGATCTCGAGCTGGGTGAGACCGCGCTGCTGCTCGGTGTCGAGCCGAGATTCAGCTTCGTCGACCTGGTGCGGAATTTCCACCGCGTCGATGCGGGCCTCCTGGCTTCGTACATCGAGCGCCATGATTCAGGTGTTGAGCTGCTGTCGGCCCCGTTCCACCCGAACAGGGCGGAGACGGTGACGGGCGATCAGATTCGCCAGATCCTGCACTTCCTGAAGCAACACTACGATTACGTCATCGTGGACAGCTCGAAGTCGTTCACGGCTCCGACGCTTGCCACGTTCGAACAGGCAGACCACGTGTTCCTCGTGACCAACGTCGACCTGCCCTCATTGCGTAACATCACACGTTGCTTACCGCTACTCGAGCGCATGGGTGCGGTCAAGTCGGATGAGTGGCTGCGAATCCTCGTCAACCGTTACCAGCCAAGTGATCCAATCACGCTGAAGGAGATCGAGAAGACTCTCGGGATCCCTGTGTACTGGACATTGAGCAACGATTTTGAAGCCGTGATGAACTCGATCAACCAGGGCAAGCCGATCGTCATGCAGGAAAAGTCTACGTACGCCAAGGATCTCAAAGGATTCGTAAGCGCCCTGACAGGTACTGCCGCTCCGAGCGAAGATGGCAGGGGGCTGTTCGACAGCCTTGGCCGGCCACTGAAGAAGATATTCAACCGGAGTGATGCCTGATGAACGAGTTCGCCGGTCCCAACACTCCGACACCCGGGGATGACGCTCCGACCTGGATGCCGGGATCCGTCGCGGCTCCCGGCGCCGGGCAACCGACCTCCGGGGGCGGAGACCTCCAGGAAATCAAGGTCCGTATCCATCGGCAGCTTCTCGATCGGCTGAACCTGGCCAGTATCGAGACGCTCGCCCGCGAGGAGGTCGTCGGAGAGATCCGGAAGGTCGTTCACGATCTGCTCACCCGGGAAGCGGTACCGCTCAATCTGGACGAACGAGAGGACCTCGTAGAGCAGATCCTCGACGAGATCTTCGGGCTCGGACCTATCGAGCCGTTGCTCAAGGATCCCAGTATATCGGACATCCTGGTCAATACGTTTCAACAGGTCTACATCGAGCGCAACGGCAAGCTTGAGCAGACGGACGTGCGCTTCAAGGACGACCGACACCTGCTGCAGATCATCGATCGGATCGTGTCGGCGGTCGGCCGTCGTATCGACGACTCGTCTCCGATGTGCGACGCGCGTCTTTCAGACGGTTCGCGTGTGAATGCGATCATTCCGCCCCTGGCGATCGACGGACCTCACATGTCGATCCGTAAGTTCAAGCGCGATGTCCTGTCAGCACCGGACCTCATGCGCACGGGCAGCATGACGCCGGCCATGCTCGAACTGCTGCAGGGCGTGGTCAAGGCCCGGCTCAACGTGCTGATCAGCGGAGGAACGGGTGCCGGTAAGACAACACTGCTCAACGTGTTGTCCGAGTCGATTCCGGTCACTGAGCGCATCGTGACGATTGAGGACTCCGCGGAGCTTCAGCTGCGACAGCCGCATGCCGTGCGTCTCGAGACACGGACCGCGAACGTCGAGGGGGCCGGCGCGGTGAACCAGCGCCTGCTGCTGATCAACGCCCTCCGCATGCGCCCCGATCGAATCATCATGGGTGAGTGCCGTGGCCCTGAGGCCGTGGACATGCTCCAGGCGATGAACACGGGCCATGACGGGTCCTTGACGACGCTTCACGCGAACACTCCGCGGGATGCGCTGGCACGGCTCGAGACGATGATATCCATGGCGGGCTTGAACCTGCCCGAGAAGGGCATGCGCCAGCAGATCGCGAGCGCGATCGACGTGGTGGTTCAGGTTGGCCGGCTGACCGACGGACGCAGGAAGATCGTGTCCATCTCGGAGATCAGCGGCATGGAGGGGGAGGTCATCACCATGCAGGACATCTTCGTGTTCGACCAGGAAGGCATCGACGATCAGGGACAGGTCGTCGGACAGTTCCGGGCAACCGGTATCCGACCCAAGTTCACCGATCGGCTCC
>JARFPW010000230.1 GCA_029288095.1 Gemmatimonadota bacterium | reverse complement strand
TGATCAGATCGGAGATCCCCTGCGTGGCGTGGAGCAGCACCTCATCGGCCTTCTTGAGAGCATCTCGGAATGTCGTGCCCTTGCCGACCACCGAAAGCAGCCGTTCGTTGGGTACGACGATCATCGTATCCACTGATCTGCGCAGATCGCGCAGGCCGAGGTCGGCATGCCGCATGCGCTTCTTGCCTTCGAAGTGGAACGGGCGGGAGACGATCGCGATGACCAGCGCGCCTAATTCGCTCGCGATCTGTCCGATACGTGGCGCGGCGCCCGTGCCGGTTCCTCCCCCCATCCCTGCGGTGACGAACACCAGATCGGCGCCCTCGAGGGCCTGACGCACCTCGCCCTCGTTCTCGGCGATCGCCTGCCGTCCGACCTCAGGTCGAGCGCCGGCGCCCAGACCGCGGGTCAGCTTCCGGCCGATCTGGATCTGCATGTGCGAGCCGCTATCCTTCAGGGCCTGTGAATCGGTGTTCACGGCGATGAACTCCACACCGTCCAGCTGTTCCGCGATCATCCGGTTGACGGCGTTCCCTCCGGCGCCGCCAACTCCGACGACCTTCATGCGGGCGTTGTTCGTCGACGCCTCGTCGAACTCGAAAACCATCTGTCCCTCCCGTGGTGAATGTGTGACCCGTACGCTCCCGTGGTCCATCAGAAAAACTCCCTGAGCAGGCCCTTGAACCTGCTGAGCGTGCGCAGGACTGCGCCCACTCCGTTCTCCATCCTTCGGTGCCGGCCGTACAACGCGAGACCCACGGCCGAGGCACAATCCGGCCTGCGGATCGCCTCGACGACACCGTCCAGTCCTGATCCTGGCAATCCCTTGGCGACCGGCAGGTTGAACACCTCCTGTGCGAGCTCGAGCACCCCGTCCAGCTCGGCACCTCCACCCGTCAATACGACGCCGCGCGGCAAGTCGTCGAGCAGGTGTTTCGCCTCCAATTCGTCGAACACAATCCCCAGGATCTCGTCGAGACGCTGTTCGATGATGTGAGCCAGAAGCTCGCGAGATACTTCGCGGCGCCCACCCGGCGTCGGTCCGGAAATCCCGATCTTTTCGTTCGGATCGGCCCTGCGGGTTTGTGCGGTCCCATAGAGCGCCTTGAGTTCCTCGGCTTCGGCAAGCGGCACTCCGAGGCCCTTGACGATGTCATTCGAGACGGTCGCCGCGCCCCATGGCAGAGTGCTGGCCAGGCGCAGACGTTCGTCCTTGAACGCAAGTACTTCGGTAGACCCGCCGCCGATCTCGATCAGCGCCGTCCCGGCGAGCCGGCTGTCGTCGCGAAGCACTGCCAGGCTGCTGGCGAGCGGAGAGAGGACAAGCTCTTCCACCCGATAGCCGGCCCGGTCGATGGCCTTGCGCAGGTTTTGGCATGCGGCCGCCCCTGCCGAAATCACGCACACCTCGGACTCGAGACGTGTGGCCTGCATGCCGGTTGGGTCCTGAATGCCGGCCCGACCATCGACCATGTAGTCCTGGGGGATCGCGTGAAGGATCTCGCGGTCCGGTGGAAGGACCACGGCCTGCGCCACCTCGTTTACGTTCTCGATGTCACGGGGCATGATCTCGCGACCGGATATGGCGACGACACCGATCGACGGATCGATCGAGATGTGCTCGCCCCCCACGCCGGCGAACACGTCCGTCACCTCGACCCCCGCCATGTCCTCGGCTTCTCTCAGGGCGGATCGGATTGATTCGGTGGCAGCTTCGATGTTCGCCACGGTCCGGTTGCGCAGCCCGTCCGTGACGGCGTTGCCGACGCCGAGTACCTCGGGTTGCATGCCCTCGCCCGACGGAGCACCCGGATCGATGATCACGGCGCACGTCTTCGTAGACCCGACGTCGAGACCTGCGACGAACCGCGGTGCGCCGATCATCCGTCGGCCCTCATGCGAAGCACGACTTCACCACGGAAGCGAGCATCGGCGGATGTGACCGAGCCATTCGCCTCGGCCGTTCCAACGGCCCGCTCGACTCGCAGAAACGCTTTCACCGCATCACGAAATGGCAGGACGACCCGGTTCACCGAGCTCCCGGGAAGCAGCAGGAATTCAACGGCATCCCCGCCTATGGGCCGCAGCGAAGAAATCTGCCGTGTGAATACGGAGTCGACCGCCGACACCTGCTCGAGCACGTCGAGCGAGCGCCTGGCTGCCTCGGGTTCGACACGACCGTTCTCCGACACCCGACATCCAAGAAGGACCGGCAAGTCCAGGTCGTGGGCCGATGGCTCGAGCGGCACGGACCGGCCGGAGGCGTCGAGAGGGACCAGGCGAGGAGTCGCTGCCAGGACGATCGGCTGCACCTCGCGGATTTCAATGTCCAGGCGGTGGATCCCGGATCGACTTATTCGGGCGTCGGTAATCAGCGGATGTCCTGCCACCGCCGCCTCGACCGCCCGCATGTCGTCCCATACGGAAGCTTCGGGCTTGAAGGCAGCCAACCTGTCGATGTCTTCCTCCGCGACGAACCGGGCGCCGTGGACGCGCAATTGTTCCACGCCGAACACCGGCAATTCGCGAAGCAGTATCGGGCCCCACACCGGACTCAGAACCCCGACGGAGGAGGCGGCCGCGACTACGGTGAGGCGCCGGCGGAGTGTGCGGTTCATTCGTCACCTCCGACGGCCGCCAGCTCGTCTGGAGCGAACCCCCACAGACGGATCTCGGGTTCCAGGTCCACCCCGATCTGGTCCTTTACGCGACGTCGCGTCTCAGCCATGAGCCACCACACGTCAGAAGCGGTGGCATCTCCGAGATTGGCGATGAAGTTCGCGTGCCGTTCGGTGATCTGTGCGCCGCCGCGACGGGCTCCGCGCATCCCGACCCTGTCAACGATCGACCAGGCGCTCCCCCACGGTTCGCCGGGGTTCTTCCAGGTCGAACCGCACGACGGCAGATCATAGACCTGGGTCTCGACCTTCATCCGACGGCGTTCGAGATGCTGCTTGTCGATCCGGGCCGCGTCGCCGGGCACGGCATCGAACCGAGCGCCCAGGAACACCCATGAGTCGGCAACGGTCACGTTGCGGTAAGTCGGATGGGCATCCTGCGGTGTGAGACGTACTACCTCACCCTCCGGCGTCATGGCTTCAGCCCACCGCACCCGGTTCCACAGTCCCGTGTCGGTCGAGCCGGCGTTCATCCGCAAACCACCGCCGACGCTACCCGGAACTGCTTCGAGGAAGCTCCAATCTGCGCGCCCCGATCGGCGGGCTTCTCCGGCCAACGTCGGCAGACCAGCGGCCGCCCCCGCCTCGATCCAGTGGTCACCGAGTTCCATGTGCGCGAACTCACCGCCGAGAACGAGCACGGGCTCGTTCACCCCTGCATCGGACACCAGGACGTTGGCCCCCCAGCCGAGGACTCGGACTGGATGCGAGTCCTTGAGTGCGTTTGCCAGAGCCGACCGCGTCTCCGGTCGACCGAAGCGCGGAGTGAGTCCGCCGATCCGGTAGCGCGTGTGCTCGGCGAGAGCCACGTCAGTCTCCCAGCGCATCGCTCGCCCCTCCGGTGGCGAGACGCGCTGCGGTGTGAGCCATTTCGGTCACGTCGCCCGCGCCCATGAAGACCAGCGTCGTGGGTCCTGACCCGCGTACCAGCGACTCCAGCTCGTTCACATCGACTGCTTCAATTCCTTGCCGTGCATCGGTAATCAGGTCACGGCTGACGCCAGGAATGGGCATCTCCCGCGCAGCATAGATTGGAAGCACGTAGGATTGGTCCGCCCCAGCCAGGGCCTCGGCAAACGCGCCGGCCAGGTCCCTCGTGCGCGAGAACAGGTGTGGCTGGAAGACGACCACGACCCGCCTGGCGGGCCATGCGGAGCGGACAGCCTGCAAGCTCGCGCGGATTTCGGTCGGATGATGAGCGTAGTCATCGATTACGGTGAGATGCTCGGCATCAAACAGCACCTGGAGGCGCCGATTCGCGCCACGGAACTGCTCCAGGCTGTCGGCGAGTCGAGTGCTGTCCGCGCCGAGCCACATGGCTGCTGCCAGGGCACCGGCCGCGTTCTGCGCGTTGTGTGCTCCGGGCGCCCCCAGGCGGAAGGGAGCGGCCTCGCCTGCTCGATGCAGAAGGCAGGACTGCCCGGAACGATCTGAATCAACAATGCTCACGCGATAGAACGCGTCGGACGAAAACCCGTACGTCCTGGCGAGGGGGTACCGAGTGGCGAACCGGATGGTTCCGGGATCGTCGGCACACAAAAGCAGCTTGTGGGCCCGGGCGGCGAACGTGTGGAAAGCGGCCTCAAGAGCCTCGACGTCGCCGTAACAGTCCAGGTGTTCGGCTTCAAGCGACGTTACGATCGCGAGATCCGGATCGAGTTCCAGAAACGAACGATCGTACTCGTCGGCTTCGACGACTGCCAGGTCTCCAGTGCCGGGTCTCATGTTGCCACCCCAGGCGGCCACGTGGCCCCCGACGAGGGCCAGCGGATCCAGACCGCTTCGTGCCGCGGCGATCGCGAGCATCGCCGTAACGGTCGTCTTGCCGTGTGTCCCCGCCACTGCGGCCAACAGCCGATCGTTGACCAGGGCGCCGAGGGCCCTGGCACGCTTCATCGTCGGTACGCCAGCGGCTCTGGCCGCCTCCAGTGCGGCATGGTCGTCCGGCAGGGCAGAGCTGTAGATGACCAGGGCCGCGCGCGCTGCCCCGCCCGTATCCGACTCCGGAACGACCAGGATGTCCTTCTCGACCAGGTCTCCAGCCGCCCTGTGGTCACTGTCCGAACCCGACACCGAGTAGCCGGCTGAGACCAGGGCCAGGGCCAGGGCCCGCATGCCTGCGCCGGCGATTCCGAGAAGGAATACCGATTGCTCCTCGGTGGGGAGGTCGGCACGGGTGGGCAGTGCGAGCTCAGTCATCGCCATGTACCGCCCCTGTCGCTGACCGAGCAAGCTCCAGCACATCGGAGGCAATCCGGTCGGCGGCGTCCGGCCGGCCTCGCGCCCGCATCGCGGCGCCCATGTCCCGCAGGGACGAGTCCGAGTCGAGCAGCTCGACCACGGAGGTCCAGAGAGCACCGGGCACAGTGGAGCCTTCCTCGAAGACCAGCGCCGCCCCTGCCTCGGCCAGCGCGACGGCGTTCCGTCGTTGGTGATCCTCCGCGGAGGACGGCAGTGGCACCAGCAGTGCGGGGACCCCGGCCGCCGCCAGCTCCGACGTGGCCATCGCGCCCGCGCGGGAGATGGCCAGATCGACTCGACCGAGGTGCCTCGCGAGAGCATCCACATACGGAACGACCCGTATCCGATCGGTCCATGTCGTCCCGCGGACGGCCGCCGCGATGGCTTCGTGGTGCGCGGGACCCGCGATCCATACCATCGTCGCCCCGTCCGGCCACCGGGTCGCACGCGTGAGATCCTGCAGCAACAGTTCGTTGAGTCCGCGGGCACCCTGGCTTCCCCCGGTCACCAGAAGAATGCGGCCGGTCGGCCAGTCGAACTCGCCAGTCTCCCCCGCGCCGGCTATCGCAACGGGGTTTCCGTGTTCGAAGATGCGAGTGCCCTGCCCCGGCTTCAGATGTGTGGCCGCCTCCCGATACCCGAGATGGATCTGCGCCACATGCGGTGCGAGCAGTCTCGTCACCAGTCCGGGATAGGCGTTCTGTTCCTGCAGGACGGCCGGGGTGCGTGAGGCGATTGCCCATGCCAGGGCTGGAGCCGAAGCGTACCCCCCGGTGCCCACAGCTACATGCGGTTTCAGCGCCCGGAACGCCTCCGCGACACCGCGGATGACCCGTGGCGCGGTAGTCGCGATCCGCCAGTTCCGCCAGGGACGGGACCGGTGGAGCGGTTCGCTTGCCAGAAGCCGATAGGCGTATCCCGACTCGGGAAGGATGCGGTGCTCGATTCCGCGTTCCGCTCCTACCATCATCAACTCGCACATCGGCTCGGCGCGACGCAGGGCTGCGGCAATATTGAGGGCCGGGTACAGGTGACCACCTGTTCCACCACCCGCGATCAAGACGCGCGTCGCCACGGGTCAGCGCTTCCATGCTGTGGACACGTTCAGCAAGATGCCGGTGGCACCCAGCATCAGGATCAGATTGGTTCCACCGGCACTGATGAACGGCAGGTTTACGCCCGTCGTGGGCATCAGCCCCAGCGCGACACCGATGTGTGCGAATGCGGATAGCGCCACCAGGGTCGTGATCCCGACCGCCAGAAGGCGGCCGTGCACGTCTGGAGCGCCCCGTGCTATGCGCAGACCGATGAGCGTCCAGCCCACGAACATGCCGATCAGCGCGGCCGCCCCCAGAAACCCCCATTCCTCGGCTATGATCGAGAAGATGAAATCGTTCTGCGGCTCGGGCAGATACGACATCTTCAGGCTGCTGCGGCCAAACCCGACGCCCGTCACGCCTCCCGAGCCGATGGCGATCATCGACTGACGAAGCTGGTATCCGCTCGTCGCCGCGACGGAGGATGGATCGAAGAACGTCGCCAGAAACGCGCCAACCCGTTCGCGCCGATATCCGCTGGAGAGAGCGCCCAGCAGACCTATCGGCAACATCGCCACACCGACCAGAGCGAAGTGGGTGAGCCGGGCGCCCGCCGCGAACAGGACAACGCCAGCCAACACGGCGATCCAAAGGGCCGCCGAGAAGTGCGGCTCGAATAGGACCAGCAGACACACGGTGCCGACGACCAGCCCTATGGGGAGTAGACCGTGGCGGACGTCGTGCAGCTGATCCTGCTTCTTGACCGCTATCGCGGCCGTCCACATCACCACGGCGATCTTGGCCAGCTCGGACGGCTGGATCGTGACACCCAGGTCCAGCCAGCGTCGAGCCCCGTTCACCCTGGGGGCGAACGACTCGGTACCAGGCAGCAGCAGCGGTACCAACAAGAGCCCGGCGACCGCGAGAATGGGCCAGGCCAGCCTTCGATAGATCCGGTAGTCGATCTGACTGGCCACGAACAGCACCAGAAGACCGATCGCGGCCCGTGAGGCCTGTTGAAACAGGTAGTGGCTGTCCTGCAAGCCGGCTGACTGGGCTACGAAGGAGCTGGCGCTGTAGACGGACAGAAGCCCGAAAGCCACGAACAACATCGTGAGCGCAGTCAGTGCCTTCCCTGCCACGGATGGCGCCGAACTGGGCCGCACCGGGAAACCGCGCAGGCCGAAGGTCGAGGCTCGGGTCCCGGCAGTCATGACCTGTCCTCAACCGTGGAAAGCGACTGGACAGCCCGCACGAAGGCCTCGCCCCGTACCTCGTAGTTGGGATACATGTCGAAGCTCGAGCAGGCCGGCGAGAACAACACGACGTCCCCGGATACGGCCTGATGCCGAGCAGCCCGCACCGCGGCGTCCATTCCGTTCTCGACCGCAATGTGCGGCACTGCTCCGTCGAGTTCTGCGAGGATCTTGGGTGCGGCCTCGCCGAAGGCAACGACCGCTTTGAGCCGGTCGCTTCCCGCCTCCGCAATCGATGCGTAAGGTTCCCCCTTGTGTCTGCCGCCTAGCATCATGATGATCGGGCGGTCGAAAGCCCGCACCGCAGCGGTTGCCGCCGCGACGTTCGTCGCCTTCGAGTCGTTGATCCACAGAACGCCGGCGACCTCACCCGCTGATTCCAGCCGGTGAGGCAAGTCAGACGGCACCCGCAGGCCGGACCCCACGGCATCGGCCGGGCAGCCGGCCAGTCGAGCGCTGATCGAAGCTGCCAGCGCATTGGCCACGTTGTGAGACCCAAGCAGGGGGAGCTCCGCTTCCGGCAGCCAGCGTTCCTCGGTTCCATCGATGTTCCCGACCAGGACCCCGTCAGCGGACAACCAACCTCCGCGCTTCACAGGATCGTTCAGGGAGAACAGGAACGCTTCTTCGGCGATCGAATTCGCCAGGTCGAGGACGAAAGGATCGTCGGCATTCAGAACCCAGGCCGTGTCGTCGTCACCTGCGGCGAAGAGTCGCTGTTTGTCACGGTAGTACGCCTGGAGGTCCCGATAGCGGTCGAGGTGATCGGGCGCCAGATTCAGCAGAACTCCGATGTCCACGTGGAAGCTCTCGAGGTCGGCCAGCTGAAAACTGCTGAGCTCGACGACAACCCAATCCGGCTGTTCCTCTTCCATGGCAGTCCACGACAGCGGGTGACCGATGTTGCCACCGGCAACCGCGGACGTTCCGCTCTCGCGCAGAAGCGTCGCCGTGAGTTGCGTCGTCGTGGTCTTGCCATTCGTTCCTGTAATACCGATCACGCGGCTGCTGAGAGTACCGTACGCCAGCTCCACTTCCGCGATCGTTCGGATGCCGCGCGCTGAAATCTCCTGACGCACCTCCGAGAACGGACTGATGCCTGGACTCACTACTACGAGGTCGGAATCCAGGATTCTGTCCATATCGTGCCGGCCCGCCTCGGCGCTGATTCCCTCGGCGCTGAGGGCATCGACTGCGGCCTTCTGCTCGACCCCTGCAAACGCGTCGCTCGCGTACACCACCGCGCCCCGGGCTGCAGCGAGGCGCGCCGCGGCGGTACCCGACACACCGAGGCCGAGGACGCTCACGGTGGCCCCGGCTGCGAACGGCATCTCGCGCCGCTTCATCGCACCTTGAGGGTCGCCAGAGCGACCAGCGCAAAGATGATTCCGACGATGTAGAACCGGATCACGATCCGCGTCTCCGGCCACCCGAGTTGTTCGAAGTGGTGATGCAGCGGTGCCATGCGGAACACTCGACGGCCGACTCCTGTCCGCCGCCGGGTGATCTTGAACGTCGTGGTTTGAATAAGCACCGAAAGAGCCTCGAGCACGAACATCCCGCCAACCACGACGAGCAGCAGTTCCGACTTGAGCAGGACGGCCACGGTCCCGATCGCACCGCCCAGCGCGAGGGAGCCGGTATCGCCCATGAACACGGTGGCGGGGGGCGCATTGAACCAGAGAAAGCCGATTGCTGCACCGGCGACGGACACGCAGAACACAGTCAACTCACCAGCCCCCGGCAGATATGGGAGGCCGAGGTAGAACGAAGTGTCCAATCGCCCCATTACATAGGCGAACAGAGCCAGAGCCAGGGCCGAGATGGCGGATAGGCCGGCCGCCAGACCGTCCAGACCGTCGGTGAGATTCACGGCGTTGGAAAACCCCGCGACGACGACCGCCACGAACAGCGGGAAGGCGAATGGCACCAGCACGAGTTCGACGTTCTTGAAGAACGGAACCAGGCGATGCGTAACCTCACCAGCCGGCGGGAGCGGAATCCACAGGAGCAGCGCCCCGAATCCGATCCCAGCCACGAACTGCCAGATCAGCTTGTGGCGGGCAATCAGTCCTCGCGACTCGTGTCGGACGACCTTCAGGTAGTCGTCCGTGAACCCGATCAGACCGGCTACCAGGGTCATGGCTAGCGCGGCATGGATATACCACAGGTCGAGTGGGGCCCATAACAACGTGGACGTGACGATGGAAACCAGGATGATGATCCCGCCCATCGTCGGAGTACCTGCCTTCGTATGGTGGGTCCGCGGCCCCTCCAGGCGAACGACCTGACCAATGTTCCGGGCTTCGAGGCGGCGGATGATCGGCGGTCCCGCAATGAATGCCACTAGCAGCGCGGTTACCATCGCACCCGCCGCTCGAAACGAGATGTACTGGAATACGTTGAAGATGATGTGACGATCAGCCAGCGGGAACAGGAGATGATACAGCATCAGTTGTTCCCCCCGCCGTAGCGCTCCACGAGTTGTTCGACGACCCGCTCCAGGCGTTCGCCGCGCGACGCTTTCACGAGCACCACCTCTCCGTCGCTCATGCCGGCCGCGACCCCGTCTACGGCGTCGGAGACGGAGTCCATGGGGGCGACGCGCTGACTGCCATTCGTGGTCTCTCCGAACGCTCCCCGGAACTCGCCAAGCGCAAATATCCGGTCGAAGCCCGCGTCGAGGAGGCGCCGGGCAACCTCGCGGTGGGCCCTTGCCGAGTTCGGGCCGAGCTCCAGCATCGAGGCAACGACCGCACTGCGTGGACGACCCGGAAATGCCGTCTCGCAGTAGCGGATTGCAGCTTCGAACGACTCCGGATTCGCGTTGTAGCAGTCCGCGATGATCGTCAGGCTTCCGGCCCGGACCAGGGCGCCGCGCATTCCGAGGGGTCGGAAGTTGCTCAAACCGCGAGCTACGGCGGACGGCTCCACGCCCAACTGTTCGGCCATCGCGGCAGCCATGAGCGCGTCGCGCAGGTGATGCTCGCCCCCGACATGCAATCGGTACTCGGTGCCCGAGCGCTCGAAGCTCACCGACTCCGCGCCGATCTCGTGCCGCTCCGGTCGGTAGTCCGCGTCGGTCTCCAGGCCGGCCACCACAACATCATCGCGGATCTGTCGTGCGGCGGTCGCGAGTGACGGGGGCAGCGCCCCCACGACCACCTTGCCTGTCTCGTGAGCCATCCGGATCAGCGACAGCTTCTCCCTTAGCACGCCTTCGATATCGCCGAATCCTTCGAGGTGGGCGGCACCCACGGTCGTCACCACGGCATCGTCCGGTTCGGCGATGGCCGCCAGGCGCGCGATCTCCCCGGGTGCGTTGCTGCCCATTTCCACGACCCAGAACCGGGCAACGGAATCGGCGCCGAGGATCGCGAGAGGCAAACCGCTCAGGCTGTTGAGATTGCCGGGGGTCGCCCAGGTGGGGGCTGCCTCGGAGAGCACGAGCGCCAGCATCTCCTTGACGGTCGTCTTCGCTGAGCTACCGGTGATTCCGATCACCCGCGCCCCGCAACGGCGACGGGCGAATCGAGCGAGATCGCCTAGTGCTCTCAGTGTGTCCGGTACGGGAAACCACTGGAGATCGAGATCGGGCAGGTCTCTGTCCGCTGGCACAATGGCGCCGGCCGCACCGCGCCGCGCCGCATCTGGCAGGAACTCGAGACCGTCCACGCGAGCGCCTCGGAGCGCGACGAACAACGCTCCCGGCTCGACGGCGCGGGAATCGATGGACACGCTGTCGTATCGCCCCGCCGCCTCGCCTGGCGGGAGACCCAACGCGCGTCGAACCTCGTGGCTCTCGAACACGACGCTCATCAGCACCGCCCCGTGATGCCGGCGACAATCTCGGCCTCGTCGAAGGGGTGTTTCTCACCATCAATATCCTGGTATGTCTCGTGGCCCTTGCCCGCCAACAGTATCACGTCCAGGCTCCCGGCTCCGCGGATCGCCTCGTCGATGGCGTCGGCCCGGTCCGCGATGATCTCGATCCTGTCACGGGGCACAGCGGCGGAGATATCGCCGAAGATCTGCCCGACATCCTCCGTTCGCGGGTTGTCGGTCGTCAGGATGACCCGGTCCGCCGTTTCCACCGCCGCCCGGCCCATCAGCGGCCGCTTCCCTCTGTCCCTGTCGCCCCCGCAACCGAACACCACCGTGAGACAACCCTCCGCGAGACGGCGGAGCGCCTCCAGCGCCCGGGTCAGCCCGTCCGGCGTGTGCGCGTAG
>JARFPW010000181.1 GCA_029288095.1 Gemmatimonadota bacterium | reverse complement strand
AACCAGTGCGACTGGACGGCCACTCCAAGCTCTCCGGTCGCCGCATCGCGGGCCACGATCGAGTACGTGTGCACGGGACGCAGCGGCCGCTCCAGATCCTGGGCCTCGGCGGAACGGGAGGTCGGCAGAGGGGTGACAAGGAGAGTGATGAACATCAGGGCGCTCGCCAGTGGTCTTCTGGACACGGTCATGGCAGTCCTCTGCGTCGGGGTTTCACGGTCGTGGTCGCGCATTCACGAACAGGAGTCTAGGCCGGGAGCGGGGCGCAGGGAAGCCCGAACGCCTGGGCACTCCCGCGAGCGCTCCGGTGCTACGGTCGTAAGTGGAAAAAGGGTAGTCGGTTGCGGGTTGAACATCAGGTTGTTTCTAGGGTCGTTCTGGCCTGTAGACAGGGCTACCTCCGGATGGTATATTTGTCGGTCCTGCAGTTCTTGTTTTGACCCAACTTCGAGGTGTGCATGACAAAGCACTTCCGGGATGACAGCGGCAGACGGTGGAAGGCGTGGCTCGCCTCTCGGGACGTCTTCTGGCCCGATCCTGAAAAGACCGGAGCCAAGGACGACAATGAGTCCGTCATCTTCGTGTGCTTCTCGGACCCGGCGCAGCCGCAGCGTCGAATCCGACTTCCCGCCGGCTCGTTTGAGGGCCTGAGCATGGAAGACCTGAAGAGTCGGTTCACTGTCGCCGAGCCGGATCCGGCGATCAGATAGGACGGGCGACCGCTCGAAGCTGATTCGAGCGAGGGGCGTGACACCGGTCATTCCGGCGTTGCGCCCCTTTTTCGTGGGCGATCTCGACGAGATCCTTCTGAGGAAATCATGACTGACCACAGCGCTTCTCGTGGGCTGGCCGGCATCGTAGCGGCAGAGTCCGCTTTGAGCTTCATCGACGGGGCAGCGGGCCGCCTTTCGTATCGCGGATATGACGTGCACGCCCTGGCTCGCCACGCCGGGTATCTCGAGTCGGTGTATCTCCTGTGGTACGACGCTCTCCCGTCGGCGATCGAGCTCGCGGCATTCGAGGGTACTCTTGCGGGCCAGAGGCAGCTGCCGGAGTCCGTGATCGATGTTCTGCGCGGACTGCCGGCAGAGTCGCAGCCCATGGCTGCCCTGAGGACAGCGGTGTCGGCACTGGGACAGGTAGACCCCGAAGCGGAAGACATATCCCACGAGGCGGATCTGCGGAAGGCGGGGCGCCTGGTCGCCGGGATGCCGACGATCGTCGCCGCCTTCGATCGCATCCGCAGGGGTCTCGAGCCGATCGACCCGGACCCCGCACTGGATCACGCCGCCAACTTCCTCTACATGCGCAGTGGTGAGAGGGCCGGTCCGACGGCCGCCCGCGCCCTCGACACCTCCTGGCTTCTTTACTTGGAGCACGGTCTCAACGCCTCCACGTTCACGGCTCGCGTCGTCGCTTCGACCCTGGCGGACATGCACGCGGCGATCACGGCCGGCTTGTGTGCGCTGAAGGGACCGCTCCACGGGGGAGCGAACGAAAAGGCGATGGAGATGCTGCTCGATGCGGGGTCTCTGGAGAAGGTCGAGGAGTTCGTGGACCGCGCTCTGGCGGAGAAGCGCAAGATCATGGGGTTCGGTCACCGGGTCTATCAGACGGAGGATCCCCGGGCCACCCACCTTCGCCGGATGGCCGAGGAATTGGGTCGGGAAGCCGGGAATACAAAGTGGTACGATCTGTCGCGGGTGCTAGAAGATCTCATGCTCGAGCGGAAGGGCCTGTACTGCAACGTGGACTTCTACTGCGCCACGGTGTACTACTCGCTGGAGCTGCCGATCGACCTGTTTACGCCCCTGTTCGCCATCGGCCGAACAGCCGGCTGGGCCGCTCACGTGATGGAACAGCATATGCACAACAGACTCATTCGACCTCGAGCGGAGTACACGGGGGAGTTGGATCGGCCCTGGGTGCCCATCGACCGACGCTGACCACATCGTTTGTCCAGGGAGTGCGAGAATGTCTTCCGAATACCGCTTTGCGAAGGTGCCAGACGGCGAGACCATCGCCATCACGCCCGAGGGCCCGGACGTGCCGAACCGTCCGGTCGTACCGTTCATCGAGGGCGACGGCATGGGGCCCGACATCTGGGCCGCGGCTGTCCGGGTGTTCGACGGTGCCGTCGAAGCCGCCTACGGGGGCGAGCGCAGAATCCAGTGGATGGAAGTGTTTGCTGGTGAGAAGGCGTTCGAGCTGTCCGGGGAGTGGCTGCCCGAGGAGACGCTGCAGGCGATCCGAGAGTTCTCGGTGGCGATCAAGGGGCCGCTGACCACACCCGTGGGTGGCGGGATCAGGTCGCTCAACGTGACCCTCCGGCAGAAGCTCGACCTCTACGCGTGCGTGCGGCCGAGTCGCTGGATTCGTGGCACGCCGTCCCCGGTCAAGTCGCCCGACAAGCTGGATGTCGTGATCTACCGCGAGAACACGGAAGACGTGTACTCCGGGATCGAATGGGAAGCGGGCAGCAGCGAAGCGGAGAAGGTTCGCTCCTTCCTCAACGACGAGATGGGTTGCTCGGTACGCGAGAACAGCGGAATCGGGGTGAAGCCGATCTCCGAGTTCGGGACCAAGCGCCTGGTACGAATGTGCATCAGGGAAGCTATACGGAACGACCGCAGGTCGGTGACCCTGGTTCATAAGGGCAACATTATGAAGTTCACCGAGGGTGCGTTCCGCGAGTGGGGCTATGAGGTCGCCCGGGACGAGTTCGGCGATCGTACGATCACTGAGACCGAGTTGTGGAGCGCCTACGACGGCAAGCAGCCGGAGGGCAAGATCGTCATCAAGGATCGGATCGCGGACGCGATGTTCCAGCAGATTCTCCTGCGACCCGCCGAGTACGACTACATAGCCCTGCCGAACCTCAACGGCGATTACCTGTCCGACGCGTGTGCCGCGCAGGTGGGAGGCCTCGGGATGGCACCGGGGGCGAACATCGGCGACGGCGTCGCCCTGTTCGAGGCCACTCACGGAACGGCGCCGAAGTATGCCGGGCTCGACAAGGTGAACCCGGCGTCTCTGATCCTCTCCGGCGTCATGATGTTCGAGTACATGCGCTGGGATGACGCGGCCCGGATTCTGGTGGAGGGGATCGAGCGGACGGTCGGCCAGAAGTACGTGACGTACGACCTCGAGCGCCAGATGGATGGCGCCACCCTGGCCAAGACTTCTCAGTTCGGTGACCGCATCATCGAGAACATGCGAGCTGGCTGAGCCCGGCCGCGGGTGGGGCC
>JARFPW010000164.1 GCA_029288095.1 Gemmatimonadota bacterium | reverse complement strand
CGTTCATCCGTCTCCGGCGCGCCGGGCGCGCCGCTGCTCCGCCAGCTTCAGGCGGCCCCGCCGGCGAGCTTCCGCATCCTGGTAGCGCCGGTACTGCTCCTCGGTTTCCAGTTCCAGCTTCGGGACCGGGATCGGAGTGTTCTCCTCATCGATTGCGACCATCGTTACGTAGCAGGAGTTGGTGTGCCTGCGCACCGCGCCGTGCACCGATTCCGCCTCCACCCGAACCCCGATTTCCATCGATGTCCGCCCGACCGTGTTGATCGACGCGCTGAGGGTGACGACCTCGCCGATGTCGATCGGCGACCGGAAGTCCACCTGGTCGAAGCTCGCGGTGACGCACGGGTTCTCGCAGTGCCGCGCCGCGCTGACCCAGGCGACCTTGTCCACCAGGGCGAGGATCACGCCGCCGAATACGTTCCCCCACAGGTTTGCGTCCTGCGGCGACATCAGCTGGGTCAGCGTGGCCTGCGAGTGGCCAACCGTCCGGGAGGACTCGAGTCCTCGACCGACGACGAGCGGCAGGTCAGGGATCTTCGTCGGGTCGGTCATGGAAGGGCCTCTTCGGTCTGAACGGCCGGGACATCGGCTTCCCCGCCCTCGTCACCGTGCTCGATCCTGCCGCCGCGTATCGCCGCCAGGGCGGTGAGCAGAGCAGCCCCGGCTCCCACGAGCAGCACGAAGCGTCTGAGCCGGCGCTCGTTCGGCTGGAACAGCGAGTATCCCGCAAAGATGGCGCTGGTCGCGAGCAGCACTGCCGCCCAGGTGGCCCACGTGCGGTGGTCCTGCACGATGCCGGGCGCAACGAATACGCGCTGCGCCACGTCGTCAGCCGCCGTGATGCCCGAGTAGTAACTGGGCAGGGCAGCGATCCCGCCGAGCAGGATCGACAGCACGCCATAGCGTTCCAGCTCGTCTCTCCCCGCGATCCATCCCGCGACGCCCACGACCGTGCCGACGATCGGCAGCACGATCGCGAACGGATGGCTGATCAGGTGGATGTACTCCCAGTTCACGTCGATGTCCGTCCGGTCAGCAAGGTTGACAGTGTCGCACGATCCTTTACAATACGCGTCCCTGGAAAACGGGCACGCCCCCTTCGTCTAGTGGCCCAGGATACCTGGTTCTCAGCCAGGAGACAGGGGTTCGATTCCCCTAGGGGGTATGACGAGCAGCAATGTGGCGTGAGGAGGGGCGGGTTTCCACCGGAGACCCGCCCCTTTTGCATGCTGGAAGTGTCGGAACACCTGGGTCCCGCTTCAGACTCAGAATGGAACCGCCCCGATATCGACGCCGGCTTGACCCGTGCCCTGGAACGCCGGGTTCTGTGGACGCCAACCCTCGCGGATCCAATCTCGAATGGCCCACGGCTCGTAGGCGGGATTGAAGTCGGGGTCGTTCATGCGCGCGACCTCGGAGAGCAGGTGGGCGACTGTGCCCGGTCCCCCCCATGCCGCGTCGTAGGAATCCAGATCTCGGAAATCGTCCACGAACTGCGGATCAGCGCCGACGTCAAACGATCCCGGTGGATTGGCGAACGCGCTGCTCAAGGCATCGTAGCGGCTCGGTCCGAGGTTGAAATAGCCGTTGTAGTCTGCCTCGGATACGTAGTCCGGTACCGGAGTCGATACGTCATGAATGATGGATCCGCTGGCTGCACCTATTCCGTAAGCCAGGTTCGACGTGGCCGAAGTAACCAACCCCGCGTGCCCCGGGTACGTCTCGGCGATGGCAACTCCGCCCTTGGTGCCTATTACCACGTAGGTATTACGTTGAACGCTCACCGTCCAGTTGTTGCTGCCCAGCAGCGAAATCAGCGTTCCGGAAGGCGCAGCTCGGTCGCCGTTCGGGAGGACGAGGTTGGAAGTGACCGTCAGCGTATTGACCGTCCCGGATCCGGAGCGCGGGATGATCATGTCGCCGTCTCCGCTCGTGCCCGTGTACTTGAACACGTTTCCGCCGATGGTGGAATTCTCAGCCACGGCGTCGATCTGAACGCCATGCGGGTTGCCGGTCGAGTAGTCCTCGAGGTGGATATTGTCCAGGTAGTCGCCATTTATGTTCATCGCCCCAGGGGCGACGCGCCGCACGAGCGAATTCCTGACGGTGCGCTGAAACACTGTCTGACCCCGGCTCGTGATCAGGCCCGCTGCCAGGAAACACCCATCGATCTCGGCGTCGGGGCCCTCGATCCAGACGGGCTTGTCGAACACCGAGTGCTGATACAGCGTCGTGCCCGGCGTGGCAGGATCCGCCCACCGGTACAGGATCAGCGCCTCGGGACCCACTGTGCCGGTCCACGTCGAGTTCAGGATAGTCACGACACCGCCGGCTGCGATGAACCGGTGTTGTATGAACCCGGCCGAGTCTTCGATCCTGGAGTCGATGAGGCGGAAGTGATCTCCGTCGCCTACCCAGACGTGATTCGGATTGCTGGCATCGCCGCCCCGGAAGATCGCGTGCTCGAAATCCAGGATTCCATTGTGGTTCATGAAGACGGGAGCCAGCGTGCCCACGCCGGCTCCGGCGTTGAGATCGACGACGCTCTCGAAGAAGGCCTGTCCACGTGCCTCGATCGTCGTGCCGGCCGGGGCCCCAGCTTTGAGGTTGACGGAGTATGTTTCGCCCGCCGGCGCGTCCTGAAGGAATTGTGCGCCTGCTCCTACACTG
>JARFPW010000026.1 GCA_029288095.1 Gemmatimonadota bacterium | reverse complement strand
CGCTTCGGGCACTCGGCCACCGAATATCCGCATCAGCCTGACCAGCAGGTACTTGCGGAAGGCTGGCCACAGCACTGGACCCGGCCGGGGGGTTCCGCGCACTCGCGCCGAAGGCGGGCGCTCCCGGTACCGTGCAGCGCGCAACTGAGGATGCACCCGGTTCACTTCGCCGCTCCAGTCTCCGGGGAGCCGGCCGGCCCGCGCGCCAGCGCCTTGACGATCTGCTCCGATGACGGCAGGGATTCGATCTGCCGAATGACCCGGGCTGGACTGCCACCTACGATCGCCCCGTCCGGAACGTCATGAGTTACGACCGACCGGGCAGCCACGATGGCGCATCGGCCGATCGTAACACCTTTGCCGATGAAAGCTCCGGCACCGATCCAGGCGTCGTCCCCTATCCGGATGGGAGGCGGAACGGGGTCCGCCAGTCCGGACGACCTGTCGATCGGATCGACCGGATGTCCGTCGTAGCCGGCGAGAAACACGCGCCCAGCGATCAACACTCGATCTCCGATCGCAATCTCACTTCCTATAGCTACCTGCACGTAGGCTCCGATATAGACTTCATCGCCAATTCTCAGCGTCGCATCACGGCATTCCTTGTGGGCGGCAAACGTGGTGATCGTATTGATCCTCACCCTGTCGCCCAGGAATATGCGGGGTCGCCCTATCACGAGAGGCATCGTACGACCTTCGAGATAGAGGCCCTTTCCTCCGGGCTGACACAACGATCGAAACAGAGGCTGATAGTACACGACACGCCAGAAGTTTCTCCAGGCTCCGACGCGCGTAGCCCTCTCCGCATACAGCAACCTGGCAAGCGGCCCCCAAACCGGCATTTCAAATCTCCTCAGCGCCTTGGCCGCCCTGTAGAGGGCATCATAGAGAGGTGTCTCTCGGCGTCTGATCCGATCTGCGAGTCCCATGCTAGTTCCCCCACACGTCCCAGCGCCCACGAACAGAGTGGACCAGGGCCATGACGGCTGCGGCCTGGGTCATGGCGAACGCATACGGCAAGGCCACCGGCCATGCGAATCGAAGGGCTGTGCGAGTCGCCGACACGAGTGCGATTGCCACCCAGAAGAGCAGTTGGAGGTAGAACATCGCCTGATATCCCGTGCCCGCAGCGAGGCCGGCTCCCACCAGCGTACCGATCAGCAGGAGGGGTGAGACGAGGCGTCCGATCTTGTGCAGCGCGAACTGCAGCCAGACCGGATTGCGAAATGGACTGAGCAGCCCCGGGATCAGGGCCAGGAGCTGATAATTGCCAGTCAGAGTCCGGACCCGGCGCCGGAACTCGTGTTCATCTCCGGTCGACGCTTCGTCACGGGCCCAGGCACGCGGGTCGAACACGACCCGGTGACCCTTGAGTACCACGCTCATCGGTGTATAGACATCATCCAGCAGTGTACCGGCTGGCAGAGTGGTCCAGAGCTCCCGTCGCATAGCATACAGGGCCCCAGTGACTCCGACGACGGAGTGGATCCTCGACTCGCCGAGACGGATTCGCTTCTCGTAGTCCCAATAGCGGTGCAGCGCCCGTTGCATCCCGGATTCTCTCGCCCGATCGTATCGCAGATCGCCAGATACGGCGCCCACGCTGGGGTCGGTGAAGTTCTCGACCAGGTGTCTCACCGCATCACGATCCAGCGGTTGTCGGGCGTCGGTTAGTACGACCACGCTTCCAGTGGCGAGTTTCATCGCCTCGTTGATCGCGGCTGATTTCCCGACAGAGCTCTGCAATTCGACGATTTGAAGCCTCGTTCGAGACGCTTCTGCAGCGCGGGCCACCGTTTCGTCGGTGGATCCGTCGGAGACGAGAATGATATCGAGTAGATCCGCAGGATATGCCTGCGCGATCACCGAGCGTAGTTTCGGCACGATCACGGCCTGTTCGTTTCGAGCCGCGATTACGACTGTAACGGACGGAAGCTCGGCGCCGGAGTCCTTCACCGGCGGCTTCCGCGCCAGCATCGACATGAGCGCCGGATATCCGGCGTACACGATTGCCAGCAGCGACAGGCTGATCCAGAACAGCGCTTCCGCCAGCACTAGTTGACTCCCGCACGATCGAGGAGCGATGCCAGAAACGCTGTGGTGTCGCGGCGATCGAAGGCAGCGGCGGCCTCCGGACGGGACCACTTGCCGACCGGCTTCGGACTCCAGGCGCGCAGCCTGGGTCCCAGCACACCGGCGATTTCCGCCGGATCGCTCCCGAACAGCACATCGACTTCGGGAGCGCGGGACACGAGATCCGCTGTCGCTCCTCTCTCTACCAGTGCGAGAATCGGTGGTCCGGCTGCGAGGTATTCGTAAGCCTTCGCAGGGATCTGCGCCGGCTGGCCATTGGCAAGGAGGAGCAGAAGATCGGACCGCACGAGATCACCGAGCACTTCGGCGTGAGGGAGACGCCCGCGCATGGCGACCGACGCCTCACAGCCGGCCTGGCGTGCCATCTCGAGTACGGATCGACCGTTGGCGAACTCACAGTCTCCGATCAGGTTAACGACGATCTTCGAGGTATCGATACCCGACTCGTCGCGGAGCATTCCTATCGCCTCGAGCAGCGGTTGGGGAGTCCGGGTGTGGTAGAAGTTACCTGCGTAGGTGATCGTGAACCGGTCGGACCCGCCAGTGGCAAGGCCGGCGAACATCGCCGTGTCGAAGCCATTGGGAACGACGTGGATCTTCTTCCGGCCGGCGGCATGGCTGGCCTCCAGTGCATCCGCATGCTCGCGCGTAGCTGTAATCACGGCCGTCGCGCGCGATAGCACCGCATTCTCCAGCCAGGCGTGGACTCGGGGCGTCGGCCCGGCTCGAATGAACTCGGGTGTCGCCGGATTGCCCACCCAGGGATCTCTGAAATCGACGACCAAAGGCACATCCGCAATCTTTGAGAGCAGAAGACCCACCAGCTGGGCCGAATGCGGCGGTGACGAGACGAGCAACACATCGGGCCTGGTCTCGCGTATCATCCTCAGACCCTGATGGACAGCAGGGACTATCCATCCATGTTTGTCATCCGGCAGCCACATCAGAGAGTAGATCAGATCCCGGAGCGGACGCCGGGCTCTTGATGTCTGGTAGGACTCGGCCCAGCCTGACCCACCGGCATCCGCTGCGCCTTCGGATGAAGTCGGCTTCCGCTTCAGCCTCATGGCCCATTCGCGCAAGCCGGGCCACTGGGGAGCCGTCCCAACTTCGACGGCCAGCTCGGAAACGAACTGCACGCCTTCGACCGTCGACGCAGGGTCCGCCGTCAGAACGCGGACCGTCCACCCGAACTCCGGCAGGTATTCGGCGAATTTCGCCGGCCGGAGGGCCCCCACCTGGTCCGACGGCGGGAAATGATAGGAGACGATGAGGGCTTGCTTCACCTTGGACGTTCTCCGCTCGACCCCGGTGATGCTGCGGTGGCTTCGTCCGGAGGAACCTCTGAGTCATCGGTCGCTACCCGGTACGATCTGTGGCCAGGTGCATTGAAGTGAACGATAATCTCGCCAATCAGGCCCAGCGCGATTGCCTGGACACCCAGTGTGAAGATCAGCACGCCAAGCAGCAGCAGCGGACGATCCGCCAGCCCCCGCCCGCCGAGCCTCTGGATGAACATGATGAACAGGATCAGTGCGCCGACGCCGCTCAACAGACTTCCGATCAAACCGAAGAACCGGAGCGGCTTGTAGGTGAAACGCGACAGGAAGAACAGCCCGAATACGTCGATCGCGCGGCGCATGTACACGCCCGGCGGATACACACGAAGCGCTGTGTCGCGCGGATGCTGTGCCGCGTCGATTTCCACGACTGAATATCCGTCACGAAGCGCAAGAACCGGGAGAAATCGAAAGAAGTCTCCGTATAGCGGAAGGTCTCTCAACACCTCCGGCCGCATGGCGCGCACACCCGAGCCGACGTCACGCACCGTCCGGCGAGGCAGACCTGTAACCGCGCTGTGGAGCACGCGGGTCTGCACGCGGTTCAGCCACGAGTCGCGTCGTGGCCACCGACGGCAGTTCGCCAGGTCGGCTCCGTCTTCCACGGCAGCTACAGCATCAGGAATTGCCGTAGCAACCACCCTGTAATACGCGGGCAGAACGACGAGCGTCCTTCCCCGCGCGCTGCCGGCCGCCAGCTTGAGCATGGCCGACTCGCCGATCACATGTCCCGCCTCGACAACGCGAATCGGTTCGCCACGGTCGACGAGGTCACGAAGCACGTCAACGGACCCCTGGTGCCAGGGTTCGACCACAAAAATGAACTCGAATTTGCGCCCGGAGGATGTAAGAGCCTCGGAGTACTCTTCGTACAGCTCGGCGAGGCAGACGGGGCGCTCGGTCACCGGGACGATCACCGTGACATCGGGCGGATGAGAACTCCTGCTTTGTGTTCTCTCAGTTGGGGCTGCGCGCAGCGTCGGCGATCCTGATCCGTATTCGCTCACGTCGATTCTCCCGCGGCGGAGAAGACGGTCCGACCGGAAACAGTCTCGCTGCGGACGGCTACCTCTCCGATCAGTCCGAGCAGCAACAGATAGAAGGCGGACGTGAACCAGACGATTACGATACTCGGGAACACATAAGCATAGGCCATATCCGAACGGAATCCGCCGGGAACGGATAGCAGAGTCAGCATCGTGAAGCCCAGCCCTACGGCGACCGAGACGAGCGCTCCCAAACCGAACATCACGAGCGGCCGGCTGCGGAATGAACTGATCATTTTGATGGCCAGCAAGTCCGAAAGAACCTTCCATATTCGGGACAGGCCATATTTGCTTTCTCCCGCACGGCGAGGATGGTGTCGCACCGGGATCTCCGCGACGCGGGCGCCGGCAACGGCGACAGCCATGGCAGGGATGAACCTGTGCATGTCCGAATACAGGACGAATCGGCCCAGGATGCTCCTGCGGTACGCCTTCAACGAGCACCCGTTATCGCGGATCCGGACACCGGTGAGACGGGCGATGATCCGGTTCGCGATCCACGACGGGACCTTTCGGGTGATGAGGCGGTCCTGGCGGGCCACGCGATACCCTACCACCACGTCGAAGCCATCGTCCAGCTTGGCGAGAAGTCGAGGGATGTCGGCCGGGTCGTTTTGCATGTCACCATCCATGCTGACAACGATCTCGCCGCGGGCGTAGTCGAATCCGGCCTGCATGGCCGCGGTCTGCCCGAAATTGCGAGCCAGGGCGATCAAACGGATCCGATCGTCAACCTCGGCCGCTTCTTCGACGCGCATCCGGGTGTCGTCCCGGCTGCCGTCGTCTACGAACACGAGCTCCCAGTCCGGCCCCGAAACTGCCTCGCGGACCGCCTCGATGAGCGGCCCGATGTTGGCCGACTCATTGTAGACGGGAACTACGATCGACAGGTGTGGCGCTGGTTCATTCATTGGTTGCCCGAGATGCAACGGGTATGCCGCGCGGTACCCTTCACACGGTGCGAAAAACCCGGTCCGAAGCCGTTTCGCGCATCGGCCTGAGGCGGACGGTCAACAAGAAACTCGATCTCCCGTTGCGTTCCCGCAACGCAGGCCGTCTCGTAGTGCAGGTTGCGGGGCTCTTTTGAGGATCTTTTCCGGCAAACTGCGGCGCGATTTCTGCGTTTTCTGATCGGGGCGTTGCGACGACGCCGATCGAGACTCGACTTCGGACATGTGGGCATGATCAGAACCGTCATTCGCGGTCTTTGGACATCGACATCGCTGCGCATCGCTGCCGGCTACAGCGTATCGGGCGCGGCGTTCGCCGGTGCCATGCTCCTCCTGGCCCGGGGGCTACCGAAGCCTGAGTACGGTCTCCTGGGCCTCGTCGTAGCGATTCTCAACCTGACCAGTCGCACGGCGCCAATGGGCGCTGACGGCATCGTCAATCGCCATCGGATGGATCCGGGCCCGCGCTTTCTTGGACGCATCCTCGTGATCGCAGCGGCCTTTGGTGCCGTGGTGACAGCGTTCAGCCAGCTCATATACGGCCTGGACGCCCCCACCTTGGGACTCATTTTCGGGGGCACGGTCGTTGGCGCGGCTTCGTTCGTGGCGTCTTCGCAGTTCCAGGCGGAGGAGAGATTCGGAGTCTCACTCCTGCTCAATCAGGGTTCGAACTTCGTGCTGCTTGCCGCGGCGCTCATTGTGCTAATGGCCGGAGCCCAGACGGCGTTCGTTCCCCTGGTGTTCTTTGTCGGCGGTTTTGCACTGACCGCTGTTGTGGGGTGGGGTGCGCTGCTGCTGTCGCGCGGGCCTGATCCGGAACCAGGAGAGGAGTACAACTGGGCAGAAGC
>JARFPW010000018.1 GCA_029288095.1 Gemmatimonadota bacterium | reverse complement strand
CCGTAGGCCAGCGCGATGACCTCCTCGTGGGAGAAGTGGTCGCGCTCCCTGAACTCGACGTACTTCACGAGGTCCCTCCGAACCGCAGCACGTGGCCCGACCAGGAGAGTCCGGAGCCGACGCCGATGACGGCCACATCGTCCCGGTCCGTCCATTCGTCCCAGCGCATCGAGATCACTCCCGGTGCTCCGGCCGAACCCGTGTTGCCGTAGTTGACCACGTTGTGGTGGTGACGCGATTCCGCGACGTCGCACTGGCGACACACGGCCTCGAGCATCCTCAGGTTCGCCTGGTGGCCCACGAAGTGGAGATCACGGTCGGGAGAATCGTACTCCTTCTGCAGGCGCCGGAGAATCCGGGTGGTCTTCTTGATCGCGAACATCTGCACCGTACGACCCTCCTGGCCGAAGTGGCCGAAGTGCGGCACCGTGACCTTGTCGGCGCCCGCCGGACTGGAATGGAGGACGTTGCCGAAAATCTCGATGTGCGACGGGACCCGCGTCGAAACGACGGCCGCCGTCGTTCCGTCACCCCACAGAACCGCTGCCGAGCGGTCGGAATAGTCGACTGTGGTCGTGAGGCTCTCCGGCGTCACCAGCAGCACGAACTCGGGCACCTCTTCGGGTCGCATCATCGACAGCATGTACATGGCGACGTGGAAGCTCGTGCAGGCGGAATTCACGTCGAACGAAGGGGCTTCGATGCCGAGCCGCTCGGCGATCATGCATGCGTCTGCCGGTGACATGTGATCCGGACAGCTCGAGCCTGCGATCACCATGCCGACGTCGTCGGCGGAGAGTCCGGCCCGCTGCAACGCCATGTCGGCCGCGCGATGGCCGGTGTCGGCATGGGAATACTCGGCAGCCTCGATCGCTTCCATGAGATTGCGGTTCTGAGTTTCCCGGATGTAGTCCAGGGGGAGGACCGTGCGTCGCGTCTCGATCCCGACCCGCTCGTCGATCCACTCCGCATTGGTGCCGATATCGAGATCGGTGAGGAACTGGTTGCTGATCTCGTTCTCGGGGTGGAAGTGGCCGAGACCGTGCATGTAGAGACTCATCTGGACAATCCCGAAATCCGCTCTCCCCCATCGACGCGGATAATGGCTCCGTTGATCCACGCGGCCTCGGGGAGAGACAGCAGATAGATGACATCCGCTACGTCGGCCGGCGTCGTGAGCCGGCCAAACGGATTTCTGGTCCTCGCCTGAGCTTTCAAATTCTGACTGCCTGGAATCGCCCGCAGCGCGGGCGTGTCGGTTACACCCGCCTGGACGATATTCGAGCGGATTCCCATGTGTGCCATCTCGACGGCGATCGACCTCGACACCGATTCGAGCGCGACTTTCGCAGCCGCGACAGCTGCATACCCTTTCCAGGCGACTTCGTTGCCCTCGCTCGTCATGCCCAACACCCGCGCATCGTCTGCGAACATCCCCCGATCGCTGAGCGCGCGCGTCCAGGTCAACAAGCTGGTTCCCATCGCGTAGATCGTCCGGGCGACGTCGTCGTCCTCGAGGTAGTTGTCCTCCGCATATGCCGGTGCGGCGGCGATCCCCTGGACGCCATCCACCGAGTCTTCGAACAGCTCGTCGGCCGCCTCACGAAGGCCCGCCTCGTCGACGCTGAGTCGCTCGGCAAGCCGCCGGGTCGCCTCGTCGGAAGGTGGTCCCTCGGAAGCGATCAGCTTCAGATTGCCGAAGGCGATCGAATGCATGAGCAGGCGCACGCGACCGTCCGTCCCGATGGCGTCAGCGACTTCATCGAGAATCTCCGCCTGGATATCAGGCTTCAACGCGTCCTTGTTGAACGACGCGAATGAAACGCCGCGCTCACGGATCGCGTCGAATTCGGGCTCGATCCGCCGCATTGCCCCCCGTCGATCACGGTGAACCACGCACACGTTGAGGCCGTGTTGCGACAACTTGTGGGCTGCGGCCAGGCCGAACCCGCTGGAACCGCCAAGGATCAGCGCCCACTCGTTGCTTCCGTAGGGGCCATCGGACATCAAATCACTCCCGGAGAGTTGGCGTCGAGCGACAAACTACAAGTATACGCAACCCGCCCCACGGGCGGCTCGAGGGATGGGAAAAGAAGAGGGTTACGTGCCGCGGGTCAAGCGTCGAGCAGGCGGGCCACATTATCCGCGTACGACCTGCCCGATCCGACTGAGGCTCCGGACCGCATCCCGATAAGGTATCTGCCGTGTCCGCGGGGCTTGAGTTGGTCTATCTGATCTATGCGGACGATGGCCGACCGACTGACCCGAACGAACTCGCCGGCGGGGAGACGCTCAACCATCCGGGTGAGCGTTTCGCGCAGCAGGTGCGTGTCCTCTCCGCTGTGGATCCTGACGTAATTGCCGGCCGCTTCCATGTACTCGATGTCCTCGAGGGCGACGAAGTGGATGCGTCCTCGCCCGCGGATGACCAGACGCCCTGGACCGGCTCGATGGTCCGCTGCTTCATCCAGCAACGCACGCAGTTGCCGTCGCAGCTCCGCGCGCCGCCCCGCGTCCCGGGCATTGGATCGCGCCCTCGCAAGCGCCCGCTCGAAGCGCTCCCGATCGAACGGCTTCAGCAGGTAGTCGAGCGCGTGCACGTCGAACGCCCGAATGGCGTACTGATCGTACGCGGTCACGAAGATCACTCCGGGTGGCGTAGACTCGAGTCGTTCCAGCACCTGGAAGCCGGTGAGCTCAGGCATCTGGACGTCGAGAAACACCAGGTCGGGCCGTTCCCGTGCGATCGCCTCGACCGCCGCCGGGCCATCCTCACATTCTCCGATCAGTTCGATGTCCGAGTAGTCGCCGAGCAGCGTCCGCAGCCGCTCGCGCGCCAGCGGCTCGTCATCGACGATCAGCGTGCGGAGGCGCGGTGGTTCAGTCATCATGGAACGGGATCGTTACGCGGACGAGCGCGCCTCCCGCCGGTGAAGCGACGATATCCAGACGCTGTGCTTCTCCGTACAGCTCGCGAAGCCTCTCGCGTGTATTCGATAACCCGACACCGACCTCCTGGTCTCCCTCGGGGAGGCCGCGACCGTCGTCCTCGATGACCAGCTCGAGTTGCCCGTCGAGACGCCGGCTGCTCACACCGATCCACCCCGGACCGGCCTTCGGAGCAATGCCGTGCCGGATCGCGTTCTCAACTAGCGGTTGAAGCACCAGGTTGGGCACGCGCGCGTCCAGACTTTCGGGGTCAATCCTGATCTCGATACGCAGTCGATCGCCGAAGCGGATGCGTTCGATCTCCAGATACTGCTCGAGAAACTCCAGCTCTTCCTTGAGAGTTACCTCCTGGGCCCCCGCGCTGTCGAGCGTGATCCGCAGCAGCTCGCTAAGCCTTGCCAGCATGCGCTCCGCGGCGTCCACATCCCGATGCATGAGCGTCGTGATGGCGTGCAGTGTGTTGAACAGAAAGTGCGGATGAAGTTGCATCTTGAGAGCCTGCAGCCTCGCGTCCGCCAGGTGCACTTCGAGCTGCGATGCCCGCACCTCCCGCTCCCGGCTGCGACGAGAATACTCGATCAGGTTGGCGCCCCCCACGATCAGCCAGTACGTGATCACGTTGTAGTGGAACTGGTTGATGAAGAACGCCGCGCGCATCGGCCGCACGGGAAAGAACTGGGTCCACTGGCCGAGTACGTATTCCAGAAAGAAATGCCCCGTCGCGAAGACGATCCCAAGCAGGAGGTGCAGCCCGACGCTGCGCCGCCAGCGTCCCTTGTCGAACGGGAGGCAGGCCGCCAGCCAGAGAATCGCGGGAGCCAGGAATGCCCACACGTACCAGTAGCTGATCGCAGGAGCCAGCGCCTGTGCCCACGTGATCTCGTTGTCCGGATAGGCGTAGTACGTCAGGTACGTCCTGGATGCGAAGAACAAGGCGAGCGCGGTGGCCGCCGCGAACAGCAGCGCCCACCGCCGCACCCGGCGCGTCACTGGGACCGCAGACGCTCCAGGGCCTCCGTCGCGCCGCGGTTCCGAGGATTCAGCGCCAGCGATTTCTCGTAGTTCTCGATCGCCTTGGTCGTCTCGCCCAGCGCTACGTACGCCTCCGCCAGACTGTCCCACACGTTCCATGATTCGGGGTGGGCCTCCGCGTTGAACACAAACAAGGGGAGCGCCGTCTGCGGCTCAACCCAGCGTTCAAGGTACTCGTAGCCGAGCATGTTGACCGCCCGTTCCGAGAACATGGGTGAGTCCGGGCGTTCCCGGGTGTCGGCCCGGAGGAGGTCCGCCGCCCCCCGTCCGTCCCCGTCCGCCAACAGCGACAGCACTTCGTCCTGTCGTGCCACGGCCTCGGGCGTAGGACCATTAGTACGGCTCCAGACATACGCAGTCAGAGCCATGACCTCCGGGAATCCGATGCTCATGCCGCCGTTCGGATTCATCTGGTGCGGACGCGGCGTCATGGCCTTCATCTCACTCCGCTTCACGCCCCACCGGATCGTTTCGGTGATGCCCTCGAAGTCGCCCATGCTGTGCAGCCACTCCCCGTCAGTGAGATCCGGGCCGCGCTGGCCATCGCCGCGACCCCCGACCGCGTGGCAGAACAGACAGGTGCCGCCGTTGAACAGGCTGCTGCCCTGCTCGACCAGGGCGCTGAGGCGCGCGGCTGACACGGTGTCCGGAAAGCTGACGGCCGCCGCGTCGTCGGTCTGTTGAGCCGAGGCGGGAATCGCCCCCGTAAACAGCAGCGCGGCAATAGTCCCCAGCACGACTTGTTTCACTTTCATCCTGTCCTCCCGAATCGATTCGGTGCTCGCTTCCGCATGCCAGTTGTTGCGGAGATCCCCGACGCAACACAAGCTCGCTGGGCCCGGCGACCCCCATGGCGGGGCAGAAGAGCATCCCGGCGGGACAGGCGATGGCGCACCACGGCAACGGAGCGGACACATGAGCGAAGTATCCGGTCGGCCCCTCATCTGGCATCGGGCTCTTGCCCCGGAGGAATTGCCCGAAGGTCGCGTCGCCCAGGTGACGTGTGAGAACTGGACCGTCTGCATGACCAACGTCGAGGGCACGTACGGAGCTCTCGACAATCGATGTCCACACCAGGGAGGCCCCCTGGGAGAGGGATCGATCGAGAACGGGATGCTGCGCTGCCCATGGCACGGATGGGACTTCGACCCGCTCACGGGCAAACCGCCAGGCGGATTCGATGACGGCGTCGAGACGTATCCCGTTGAAGTCCGCGACGACGGCATCTACGTCGGCTTTCCGGCGCCCGACGATCACGTCCGCACGGTGTCCGACCTGATGGCCGAGACGATGGCCAACTGGGACGTGCGCTGGGTGTGGGGCATGGTCGGCCACTCGAATCTCGGGCTGGCTGACGCATTGCGGCGGCAGGAAGAGGCCGGCCGCATGCGATACATCGGGATTCGCCATGAGGGGGCCGCGTCGTTCGCGGCGTCGGCCTACGGCAAGCTCACGGGTCGGCCGGCAGCCTGTTTTTCCATCGCGGGTCCGGGCGCCACAAATCTGCTGACCGGTCTGTGGGACGCGCACGTCGATCGCTCACCGGTCCTCGCACTCACCGGACAGGTGGATTCCCAGGTACTGGGGCCGGGTGCCTTCCAGGAAGTCGATCTCCAGGCTGCGTTCGGCGGCGTCGCTGTGTGGGGCCAGACCGTGCTGCCCGGGAGCCGGCATGCGGAGCTCGTGAACCTTGCCTGCAAGCACGCCATTCTCGAGCGTGGCGTCGGACACCTGGTGTTTCCCGACGAGGTGCAGACGCTGGCTGCGCCGGACGCCAGAGCCGGTGGCCCGGACGGCCGCGTGGCCGCGCGCGCCATTTCGCCGCCGGCCGACGCCCTGGCACGGGCGGTCGACCTTCTCGGCTCGGCGAAGCGGCCGGCGATCGTCGTCGGCCACGGCGCGCGGTTCGAAATGGACGCCGTCATCGCGCTGGCAGACCAACTGAATTGTCCGGTGATCACCACGTTCAAGGGTAAGGGGCAGGTTTCCGACCACCATCCGCTCGGGTGCGGCGTACTGGGCCGCAGCGGTACGCCGATCGCCAGCTGGTTCATGAACGAGTCCGATCTGCTGCTCGTGTTCGGCGCCAGCTTCAGCAACCACACCGGCATCACTCCCAAGATCCCCACGATTCAAGTCGACTACGATCCGATGACGCTCGGCAAATTCCATCCGGTGACGGTGCCGGTGTGGGGAGAAATCGGCGTCACGGCCGGTCTGCTCTTCGATGCCGTGCGCGAATCCGCGGCGGCAACGGATCAGCGCGCGGAAATCGCCGAACGGTGGCGAATCTGGCGGGAAGAAAAGAAGAGCCGCGAGGTCGACGACCAGGGACGGGGCGTGGGCGCGGCGGCCATTTTCGCTGCCATGAATCGCACCGTGCCCGGCGACGCGATCATGCCGGTGGACGTGGGCAACAATACCTATTCTTTTGGTCGCTACTTCGAGTGTACGGGCCAGGCCGTCCTGATGTCGGGATATCTGGGTTCGATCGGATTCGGCCTCCCCGCCGCTCTTGGCGCGTGGGCCGCGACTCAGGAGCCCGACACGCCGTTTCACGGGCGACCCGTCGTATCGATCTCCGGAGACGGGGGCTTCGGCCAGTACATGGCGGAAATGACGACGGCCGTGAAGTACGGCATGAACATCACGCATGTTCTGCTCAATAACTCTGAGCTGGCAAAGATCTCCAAGGAACAGCGGGCCGGAAGCTGGGACGTGTGGCAGACGTCGCTCACCAACCCGGACTTTTCCGCGTACGCCACGAACTGCGGCGCGCTCGGCATCCGCGTAACCGAGGCGGCCGAACTGGATGACGCGTTGGCCAGGGCGATCGCCCATGACGGGCCGGCGCTGGTCGAAGTCGTCTCCGATCCGGCGCTCATTTAGATTGAGCCCCGACCACTCACGATAGGGACCGCCTAATTGGACCCACAGCCCTCGGACGGCCACAGCCCCCGCGAGAAGCCGAAGGGGAGGTACCTGGCCTTCCTGTCGCTGGCCGCGCTCGGCGTCGTGTACGGCGACATCGGCACGAGTCCGATCTACGCTCTTCGCGAGTCACTCCACGGCTCCTACGGTCTCGCGCACACGGAAGCGACAGTTCTCGGCATCCTGTCGCTGATTTTCTGGTCGCTGATCATCGTGATCTCGATCAAATACCTCGGGTTCGTGATGCTGGCGGACAACCGCGGCGAGGGTGGGATCATCGCCCTGACCGCGCTCGTGAGTCCCCGGGCGCGGTCCTCGGAGGG
>JARFPW010000367.1 GCA_029288095.1 Gemmatimonadota bacterium | reverse complement strand
CGACTCATCTCGTCCGGTGTCAAATCAATCTGAAACTGACCGGCGATCGTACGTGAGATCTCGTTCTGCAGGGTCAGTACATCCTCAATTCCCCTTTCATAGCTCTCCGACCACAGGTTCTCCTCGGTCGCCGCGGAGATCAGCCGCACGTTGATTCGCACCCTGTCGGCAGTCCTGAAGACAGAGCCTTCGACCAGGTGGGCGGTCCCGAGTTCGAGCCCTGTCTGTCGCACCGGCTGCACGATGTTCCGGTAAACATTGACAGAGCTGGCGGCCTTGACGGTGAGCGCCCCGATCTTCGAAAGGGTTGTAATGAGTGCGTCGTGCACTCCGGCGGCGAAGAACTCCTGATCAGGATCTCCCGTCACGTTCTGGAACGGCAACACAGCGATCGAGTTGCGGTCAATCGCGCGGTCTGTTGATAGTGGGCTCCCGACGGTCGGCATCTGCCGGATTTGAGCACCGACCTGCAAGACGATGCCTCCTGCCACCAGCAGCAACACGGCCAGGATCACGTGGTCGGACTTCTGAAGCGCTCGGGTATCTCCCTCGCCGGCCTGCAAGGGTGCTGTGCGCTGGATGCCTTGCGCCGAGATCTCGTATCGCCAGGCGAAGAACAATGCGAGCGGAATGCCGACCAGGGCGCCAATCCAGACGTAACGAATCGCCTCGTCGGCAATGCCGAGACCTGGGAGGGCCAGGTCCGCCACCTGCAAGGCGACCCACGCACCGACGCCGTACAGGGCTGCTGTTTGGAGGACCTTGCGGCGGCGCAACTCGCGGACGAAGTGTCGCATGCCACGAAACTGGTTCCAATCACGGGAAGCCACAAGTAAGGACCGGGCTCATCAAGTCCACCATGGCCATCTGTTCCCGGTTGCCTGACGAAGCCTATTTCCGCGATCTTTCACCCATGACCACGCGAACACGGATAGCCCTCGGCAGCTTGGTGCTAGCCATGGCAACTCTGGTCACTCCGCACGCCGCCCGCGGCCAGGATCAGGATGACGTCTCCGACGGCGTCACCTACTGGCTGGATATCGACTGCGCTCGCCGGGGTACGGTGAGCGAAGGTACGAGGAGCCTCTATTCGATCGTAGGTATATCCGACGACGAACAGGAGTATTCTTTCATTTCCAGTGACGCGGACGCCGGGAGGCTGCGAGAGCAGGACTGCTTGAACGGCGTGGTCCCGTTCGCGGTTTCGTTGGCCGAGTCGGTGAAGATGAGGCACATTCGGATCGAATTGCTGAACGGCCAATACATGGACGATGCGCTGTACCTGGATTCGCTCCAATTGACGGTCGCGGGGCCCGATTTCGACGACGCCTTCGGGTGGGGCGTGGACGGCGGGGATGGCTGGTGCCTGTCGGCTGACCCTGACGACAGCCGTCGTGATTGGAGCGACATCGTCTATGACGGCCAGTGCTATCCGTGTCTGGAGTTCAGCTTGATTCCCCGACTCCCCGACGAACAACCGATCGTCGACGGGGATTGGAAAGGCACAGCTTTGCCTGCGTACTCGGAATGCTTCGCGGTGGACAGCTCTCCCTGAACACCGTCGAGCAATTCACGGCCACGCAGAGTAGGAGGCCCAATGGCACATACATACCATGACCTGCACGAAATGACCGTCACCCAGTTGCGTGAAATCGCCTCAGGCATCGACCACGGTGCGGTGCACGGCTACTCGACGATGCACAAGGAGCCACTCCTGCTGGCCCTGTGTGAAGCCCTCGGTATCGAAGCGCACGAACATCACGAGGTGGTCGGCATCGACAAGAGACCGATCAAAGACGAGATCCGGGCGCTCAAGATCAAGCGCGACGAAGCCCAGGCGGCGGGTGATCGGGCGGAGGCGAACCGCATCCGCCGCAAGATTCATCGACTGAAGCACCAGCTCAGGCGGGCGACGGTATAGGAGGACCGGACGGCTCACGCCGTCGGGCTATTGGTCTCGCTTTCCAGGAGTTCTTCGAGGGCGGCCAGGATGTCGTCCTCCCTGACCGGTGGATCCAGGCACAGGTCGACGCCGTCTGCTAGTAGAGCCTCCTTGCCCGGCCCGGGATGAGCGAGGACGATGATGGCGGTGGATGCGCCGTGCGCGGATGCTCGCATCTGACGAAGGGCAGTCAGCGGTCCTCCGCCCGGAAGATGCAGTCCCAGCACGGCGGCGGCGGGCTCCAACTCGTCCGCGATGCTCAACGCAGACGTTACGTTTCTCGCCAGCGAGGTTTCGTAACCGAGCGCCCCCAGAACGCGATCCATCTCCGGAATCGTGTTCGGCATGCCATCGGCGATCAAGATCACGGGGCGCAGACTGGCCATTCGATCCTCTAAGCTATCGACCCAGCAGGATCGCGAATGTCGCTAAAAAGAACTTCATGTATCTCATTAGTCTCTTCTTCATCGGTCGCACCGTCGGCAGGTACCAGCCCGGACGAACCGGGTCAGTACCTGCGCAACGTGTATGGTGCTTCGGTTAGGCCTTGGCTCTCAGCAGATCGCGGATCTCACCGAGCAGCGTCTCTTCAGCCGACGGCTCGGGCGGCGCCTCGGGGGCAGCCTCTTCCGCACGCTTCATGCTGTTGAAGCCCTTGATCACCATGAACAGCGCGAACGCGATGATG
>JARFPW010000149.1 GCA_029288095.1 Gemmatimonadota bacterium | reverse complement strand
GGAGAACACCATGCGACGCGTCACCTTCGCGTTCCTCACGCTGTGCTTCCTTCTTCTGGCCGGGGACGTCCAGGCGCAGGTCACGCTCGGTCTCAAAGGGGGACTGATTATCTCCGGTCTGGACTTCGAGGATTCCGGGGGCACGAGCATCGACCTCGATTCGCGCACGTCCTTCGGCGGCGGAGCGTATCTGCAGGCCGGGCTGGGCGACGTCCTGGCCCTGCAGGCGGAAGCGCTCTATGCCCCGGGTGGTGCCCGGGGAGAGGGAGGGGACGGCGCCCTCGAACTGACCTACATCGACGTGCCTCTCCTGCTGCTGTTTCGGGTACCCGCTGGCGACGCTTCGATCTGGCCGATCCTGTATGCCGGTCCCGTGCTGTCGTTCGAAACGAGCTGTCGGTTGAAGGAAGACGACGGTGTTTCGACGGACTGTGGCTCTGGGTCCGGCAATCTCTTCCAGACGAATAGTCCCGACGTAGCCGGTGCGATCGGCGGCGGTCTGGAGGTATTCATGGGTCGGTACACGCTGCAGCTGGATATCCGATACTCGCATGGGTTCGTGAACATCGATGACACGGAGAGCGGCCTGGCGGGTAGCGTGAAGAACCGATCGTGGTCGTTCTTCCTCGGATTGGGGAGGGGGCTCGCACCGTGAGTTTGCCAGTCACGGCGAAGCGGGGCACATTCGTGGCCCGCGCGAAGAACTGAGACGGCGTCGGGCCGTCGGAGAACACAACAGGAGAAGTCCAGATGAAGAAGCTGTTTGTCGTCCTCGCCCTGCTGTTCGTGGCGAAGACCGCCTATGCCCAGGAGCAGTATGCCGAGCTACTGATGTCGGACATCAAGACGCAGAAGATAGCCGTTCTTACCGAGGCCATGGCGCTGGATGATGCCCAGTCCGAGCCGTTCTGGCAGATCTATCGCGACTACGATTACGAGCTCTCGGCCATCGTCGATCAGCGCATCGCGCTCATCAAGGACTACGCTGACAGTTTCAGCACCATGACGGACGAGAAGGCGGCTGACCTGGCCAAGCTCAGCTTCAAGGTGGAGAGCGATCGGGCGAAGCTGCGGCAGAAGTACTACAAGAAGTTCGCGAAGGATGTCTCGCCGCTCGTCGGAGCTCGCTGGCTGATGCTCGAGCGCACGATCAACAATCTGATGGACCTGCAGATCGCGGCCGAGATGCCCCTTATCCAGGAGGGGTGGGAGTCCCCACCGTCGGAGTACAACTAGTCGGTCAATCGGGTCGCGGAAGGACCGGAAGACTGAGGGATTTGCGAGGGGCCGTCCGTGGGGCGGCCCCTTCCGCATCAACCGCGGAGCATGCTGCGCAGGACGAAGCCCACGTTGGCGGGCCGTTCGGCGAGCCGGCGCATGTACCAGGGAAACCAGTAGGCACCGTAGCTGATCAGCACCCTCATCCGATAGCCGGACTCGGCCAGGTGTACCTGCAGGTCACGCTGGATCCCATACAGCATCTGAAACTCGTACGATCTCCGTGGGCAGGACATGTCCGCGGCGCGACGGTTGATCTCGGCGATCATGTCCGCGTCGTGGGTTCCGAACGCCACCCGCGCCCTGCCATCTCGAGCGGCCTCGAGCAGCGTCCCTGAATGACGCAGATAGCTGGCGTCCACGTCTGACTTCTTCGGGTAGGCCAGGTTCGCCGGTTCCTTGTACGCTCCTTTTACGAGGCGGATCATCGGGGCGTGGCCGAGTAGCTCCTCGAGGTCGGCGTCCGTCCGATACAGGTACGATTGCAGGCAGATCCCCACGTTCTCGTACTCCGCTCGCAGCACTCGATAAAGGTCGAGCGTCGCCTCGCAGTCACGCGTGGACTCCATGTCCACCGCAACGAACCGTCCGTGCTCGGTGGCTCCGGTGGCCAGGGCCTGGAGGTTCCGCGCCGCGACGTCGAAACCGAGCTCCAGACCCAGATGCGTCGGCTTGACCGAGATGTCCGCATCGAGATCCGAGTCGGCGCTCCGAGCCAGGAGCGCGAGGAATTCATCGGTCACGGCGGCGGCGGCTTCGGGATCGTCCACGTTCTCCCCGAGCAGCGTGAGGATCGAGGTAATTCCGCGCGCGCCGAGGGACCGGGCCGCTCCGAGGGCGTCGTCCATCGATTCGCCCGGCATGAAGCGGGTGGTGGCCCGGCGCACGAACCGGCGTCGTGACGCCTGGTCCGCCAGCCAGCGGCTCTCGGACCCCTTGAGGAGCAATGCCCGGGCGAGTCCCATGCGCACGGTCTCCTGCGCGAGCGTGATCGACCCATGTCGAGGACTGCGAACGGGACCCAATGTGCCGGCCCCTCTCGGCCCCGGCAACGCGAGAGCGCCGGGATGTGCAGGCTGACAGGGCGTCCCGTATCTTCGGGCGTCGCACCCCGAACTGGCTGTGCCGAGCAGTTCCTCGAGGAACGGAGACCTGATGGCGTCGCGTACCCCGGCAAAGATGGGCATGTGGATGGCCGCCGCGCTGGTGGTCGGAAACATGATCGG
>JARFPW010000055.1 GCA_029288095.1 Gemmatimonadota bacterium | reverse complement strand
GATGCAGAGCGTTCTGTCCGCGGGCGAGGGGCTCAGCGGCTGGGCCGTGCAGACCGGACGCGCCGTTCGCGTTGGAGACGTGCGGTTGGATCGACGATACCGCGAGGGGCTCCCCGAGGCTCGTTCGAACATGGCGGTTCCGTTGCTCGTAGGCCGGCAGGTGGCCGGTGTGATCAGTGTCGAGTCCGAACGCAAGGACGCGTTCACCCAGGAGCACGAGAAGTTGCTCACCGTCCTCGGCGCCCAGGCTGCCCTCGCGATCATGGCGTTCCGCAACCAGGAGGCCCTGAGTGGCCGGGTTGCGCAGCTCGAGGCGCTGCACCGGATCAGCCGCCTGGCCAGCGAGGCCGAAACACTGGGCGTAACGCTCAACCAGATGCTCGATATCGCCCAGGAAGTAGTGCCGGACGCGCGGTGCGCCATCCTGCTGCTCGACCCGGAGACGCAGCTGTTGACGATGGCGGCCGGGGAAGGATACCAGGCGGCGGCGCGCTATCTGGAGATCCCGATTGGCCGGGGGGTGACGGGTAGGTGCGCGGCATCGCGGGAAGTCCAGTATATCCGGGACCTGGACGCGCCTGAATACGACTACTACATCCCGGGTGTTCCGGGAGCGCGATCAGAGTTGGCGCTCCCGATGGTCGCGGAGGGACGGACGGTCGGCGTGCTCAACGCGGAGTCCCAGGAGGTCGACGGCTTCGGCGCGACAGCGATCGAGACACTGAGCCCCATCGCGAACCAGGCGGCCGCCGTGATTCGTGGCGGGGAGTTGCTGGATGAGACGCGCCGTCTCGCGATTACGGACGGGCTCACGGGTCTTCATAACCGGAGGCACTTTGTCCGCCAGCTCGAGGACAACGTGCAGCGTGCCACCCGGTACCAGGAAACGATGGCCCTGATCATGCTCGATCTGGACTACTTCAAGGATGTCAACGACAAGTTCGGCCATCACGTCGGTGACCGGGTCCTGGAACTCCTCGCGGTAGCCCTCCAGGAATCCGTGCGCGACAGTGACCGGGCAGCCCGGTTGGGCGGTGAAGAGTTCGCTCTGCTGCTGCTTCGATGCGACCGTGAACTCGCCATGGCGATTGCCGATCGTGTGCAGGATCGAATCCGGCATCTGACGCTCGAAGGATTGTCCGAGCCCGACATCGACCTGTCGGCATCGGTGGGCATCGCGTTCTTTCCCGAAGACGGCGACACTCCGAAGGCGCTGATGCGGGCGGCCGATGACGCGTTGTATGTTGCCAAGCGGAGCGGGCGAGACCGAGTGGTCCTCGCGGAGTCCATCTGACCGCATTTGGGGCACCTGCTGAGGTAGTAATGACTGACCTGGCCGCGAAGACCTGCGTTCCCTGCCGCGGTGGCATTCCGCCGCTGGCCGGCGACGAGTTGACGGACCTGCATAGCCAGTTGGGTACGAACTGGACGATTGTCGAAGACCACCACCTGCGTCGCGAGTACGAATTCCCCGATTTCGTTTCCGCCCTGGCGTTCACGAACCAGGTGGGTGCATTGGCCGAGGACGAGGGGCATCACCCCGATATCCACCTGGCCTGGGGCCGGGTAGCCGTCGAGATCTGGACGCACAAGATCGACGGGCTCACCGAGAGCGATTTCGTCCTCGCAGCCAAGATCGAGCGAGCCTACGGCGCCTGAACCGCTCCCCAAGGTGCCGCTGAATCTGCTGTTTCTGGACTCCTGGGTGTCTAAGCGCGCGGAAGGGAGTGGCTCGGCCGTCGCCATCGCCGGTCTTGCGGCCGGACTCCGTTCGCTCGGGCATCACGTTGACGTGCTCCGTCCCCGCCGCAGCCTGGGCTCTCTGGACGTCACTCGCATGGCGTACAACCTCACCCTGCGGTCGCGCCTGGCACGGATGGAACGCCCGTACGATGTGGTCGTCGGCTTCGACTACGACGGCTGGGCATTGCGGGGAAAGGTCGGGGCCCGGTACGTCGTAGCCCTCAAGGGCGTCGCGGCAGACGAGCGTGCCTTCGAGACGGGCTGGTTCCGGATCAAATTCGGGCTGTACTCCGCGATGGAGGCTCGTAACGCACGTTCGGCCGACCGCGTGTTCGTGACGAGCCAGCACAGTCGAAAGGTAGCGCTGTCGGCGTATGGCCTGTCGCCTGAACGCATGCGGCTCGCGCCGGAGGGCATCGATGCGACGATCGCCTCTGTCGGCTCCCCCGCTGCCCGGCACGACTTCTCGGTGCTGTCGGTAGCGCGCCAGTACCGGCGGAAGGACATCGCGACGCTGATTCGGGCCGTTCCCGGTCTCCTCGAGTCCCTGCCGCAGGCACGTGTCCGAATCGTCGGTGACGGACCGGAGGCGGATCGCAACCGCCAACTCGCCGTCAGTCTCGGAGTGTCGCACGCGGTCAGTTTTCTCGGCTCACTCGAATCGGTAGACGCCCTGCGCAACGAATACGAGCGGGCCAGCGTATTCTGCCTGCCAAGCCGACAGGAAGGGTTCGGAATCGTCTTTCTCGAGGCAATGTCCCACGGGCTACCCATCGTCGCGGCTGCTGCCGGCGCCGTACCGGAGGTGGCTCCGCACCAGCAGACGTCGTTGCTCGTTTCTCCAGGTGACTCACAGGCTCTTACAAAGGCTCTGGAGCGCATCCTCACCCGTCCGGAGCTGGCACAAAGACTGGGGACGGCCGGAATCGAAAGGGTCCGAGGTTTCGGCTGGCCAGATGCAGCTCGTGCCTTCCTGGACGGATTGCGCGATTGATTCGACCGGCGGACGGCCGCTCCGCTTGCTCTGGCTGCGGACGATACCCGATATTGCGCCGACTTTGCACCGTCGGGCCGTAGACCCGATGGCAAACGAAGTGACCGAAGCGAGAGGTAGGCAATGAGCGACCAGACACCTCGATGGACCGAAACCGCCGGGCAATCGAACGCCGAGTGGTTCGGTCAGCCTCGTGGCCTGGCGACCCTGTTCTTCACGGAAATGTGGGAGCGCTTCTCCTATTACGGGATGCGCGCGCTGCTGATTCTGTTCATGACTGCAGCCGTCGCACAGGAAAACGCGGGTCTCGGATTCGACGAGGCGACTGCCGGCGCGGTGTACGGGTTGTACACGTCGATGGTCTATCTCCTCACGCTTCCCGGCGGCTGGGTCGCTGACAAGCTCTGGGGCCAGAGGCGGGCGGTATTCGTCGGTGGATGTATCATCGCGCTGGGACACTTCACTCTGGCGGCGCCTCTGGTCGGTGCGCCGGATATTCCTTCGTTCTTCCTCGGGCTGTTCTTCATCGTGGTCGGCACGGGCTTACTGAAGCCGAACGTCAGCACCATGGTCGGCGACCTGTTTCCGAAAGCCGATGAAGTCACCGACGTCGAGCGGCAGGAACTCGGGGCTCGCCGGGACGCAGCGTTCTCGATCTTCTACATGGGGATCAACATTGGCGCCGTGCTGGGCCCGTTCATCTGCAGTTCGCTCGGCGAGGGCCTCAGCACACCCTGGTTCGACCTGGCGGGCAACTGGCACTGGGGATTCTCGGCTGCGGGCTTCGGAATGATTCTCGGCCTCATCCAGTACCGGATGGGCGGTGACTATCTGGGCGACGCAGGCCAATTCCAGACTACCGATGATCCGGAGGTCGTGAGCCGGCGGAGCCGAAATTTCATGCTCGTCGCCGGCCTCGCCCTCGTGGTCGTGATCATGATCGTATGGCTGCTCGTGTCCGGCGCTCTCGGCCTGAGCCTCGAGACCTTTGCGACGTGGGTAGGTTACGGGATTCTGCTCGTTTCGATTCTCTTCTTCGCGTATCTGATTTTCGGAGTCGCGCTGGCGGGTGCCCTGGCTGCCGTTTTCGTAGGGCTGTCTGCGCTACTGCCCACGCTGATGACCGACATGACTGCGGTGGCCGGCGGCCAATGGGCCATTCTCGTCACGCTGGCCCTCTTCATATTGATCAACGTCGGCCTGCTGATCGTCAGGCACGGTGGCGAAGGCGTGAGCATCGAGAAGCAGCGCCTGATGGTGATCTTCTGGCTGTTCATCCTGGCCGCGATCTTCTGGTCGGGCTTCGAGCAGGCGGGCTCGTCGTTGAACCTGTTCGCGCGCGACCTGACAGACCGGTCACTGTTCGGCACCGAGATACCGGCTGGCTGGCTACAGAACGTCAACCCGTTCTTCATCATCGTGTTCGCACCCGTGTTCGGAACACTCTGGACGTGGCTGGCCCACCGGAAGCGGAATCCGTCGATTCCGATGAAGTTCGCCCTCGGACTGCTCGGGCTGTCTGCCGGCTTCTTCGTGATCATGTGGGGGGCAGCCAACGCGACACCGGAGAGTCCCGTGTCCATGGGGTGGCTCGTCGCGACCTACTTCCTGTTCACATGCGGTGAGCTGGCGCTCTCGCCGGTGGGCCTGTCGTCGATGACCAAGTTGGCGCCTCCCGGACGCTTGGGGCAGATGATGGGCGTCTGGTTCATCGCAGCGGCGCTGGGGAACCTGTTCGCCGGCCTCGTCGCGGGTCGACTCGAGACGCTGCCCGCCTCCACGCTCTACTTCAACGTGGCCCTGTTTGTCGGTGCGGCGGGCATCGTGGCGTTGATTCTGAGTCCGCTGGTCAAGCGTCTGACGGGCGGCATCAGCTAGGTCCGGGAGACCTGCTGGCCCAGGGCCGATCTCCCCGGCGGAGATCGGCCCGTCCCGTATCCGGACCTGTTGCGTGCGTGCAACAGATTGGACAGACCATGTCGTGAAACGTCTTTTCCGTGCCGGTGTCTACACTCCTATCCGCCCGCCAGGCAACCGGATCGAGGCCTACGCAGCCGCGGAGTTCGGCCTCCGCCTCCCGCTGGCACGACCGTTGCGGGATACCAACAGTCGACTGTGTTTCAAAAAGCCGGGAAAGGCAGGAATCGAGTGAACGTCTTGACGGGGATCGGCCCGCTCGACGACCGAATCGGGGGCGTCCGGAGGGAAGGACTCTACCTTCTGACCGGCGGCGCTGAGACGGCCAAGCTGGCCTGTCAGCTTCAGTTTGTAGACCAGGGTCTGCGGGATGGAGAGCGCGTGGGCGTACTGAGTGCCGCCACGCCGGAAGATCTGGCCGAACAGGCCGACTATCTAGGCTTCGATCTCAGAAATCACTGGCGCAATGGTAGTTGCGTTCTCCTGGGCTTCAAGGGCGAGTACGCGCGCCGTGTGGTTCACGCACCGAGTCCCGACGAGGCATTCGCTGAACTGACCCGGTTGATCGACCCTCCCGTCGATCGGTTGGTCGTCGATCCCGGTTCGTTTCTGTGGTCGACGAGAGCGGGTATTTCCATGGCGCAGGCGTTCGCTCTGTGGGCGGAGTCGTCGGGCTCCACCGTCATGGCCTCTCTGGCCGCCGGGCTCGACGAGCGTCCGGATCCCGCCACCGAGTGGGTCTTGCAGCGTGCGACTGGCGTATTCCATTTCGCCCGAAGGTCGAACGGCCTGCACGAAATCTCGATCCAGCGGCTCACTCCGCCGGTGGATGCGAGCGGCCCGATCAGCCTCGACCTCGTCGCCGAGCGAGGACTGTGCGCGCCCTCCGGCCGGATCGAACGGCGTTGGACGGACAGGCGCGCCGAAGCCGCCGACAAGGTGCTGCTCCTCAGGCTGGGAACCGACGTCCCGAAGGACCTCAAGGACTGGCTCACCAGCAGCCGCAAAACGGTGGATGCCTCGGCCGGAATGGACGTCATTCAGCGCCTGCAGTCCGAAGAGTTCGGGCTCGTGATCGTCTACGTGGAACGCAATCGGAGTGACGAGGCCGTCGAGTTCATTCGGGCGGCACGGGGATTGACGGCGGGGGTAATTCTTCTGTTGTCGGACCAGGAGCTGCGCTCCGGGGATCGCGCCCAGGCGCTCGACGCCGGTGCCGACGACGTACTGTCTCACGGCATCCACCTCAAGGAACTGGACGCCCGTATCCGCAGAGCGCTCGACAGCACGCGGCCGACGCGAGATACCGGCCGGGACCCCACGGAGACCCCGGTCCCAGTCAGTGGCCAGTTGTCGGCCGATGAGTTCGTACGCGTGGTCGCCGGCCGGCTCGATTCGAGCGAACTGGGCCATTTCAGTCTGATCCGCGTCACTGGTTCGGACGCGAAGGTCCTCGGGGAAGCACTCCTGGCAACGGTGCGCGCCGAGAGCGGAGATGTCGTCGGCCCACTCGGCACCAGCCTTGCCGTGCTTCTTCAGGATGTACGAGCGCAGCAGGCGGCTGCCTTCCTCGAGCGCGTGCGCGCGGCGTTCCGGCAAGGCGGCGGGTCCGGAAGCCTGGATGCGGAAGTCCTGGCGAATCCCGAAGAAGCAGACCGGATTCGCGAACTGATCGAGGCCTGAGGCCGGGCGCGTGTCGAGGCCGGAGAATCGGCGCCGCATCCCCTACTGGGTGAGCTATGGCCTGACGGCCGGCGCGCTGCTGGCCGTCACTGCCGCACTCGTCCTGATCGTACTTCCCGCCCGCTTCGTCCTCGTCGCGGATTTGCGCGAGTCTGGTGTGTCTTTCCCGACCACGTCAGATGCCGTCGCCTTTCCGATGGCGACACGTGATTCGCTGATCCAGCCCCCGGCCGATGCGCCGATCCCCGCCCAGCCTCAGCCGGGACCCGCTGAACTGCTGTGGGCCGAGATCGATGCGTTGCTCGCCGACCAGCGGTACGAAGCGGCTATCGAGAGCATGAACCGGTATCTGCTGGGGTATCCCCGAGACGTCTCCATAAGCCGCGAACGCGCCCGTACGCTCGTGCTGGCGGATCAGCCGGAAGCGGCGCGCGATGCGTTCGAAGAACTCGCGCGCAGAACGAATGCGCCGGCAGACCGGCTCGAACTGGCCCGGATGTACCGTGACCTGGGGGATCTGGACAAAGCGGACGTGGTGTACGGTGAGCTGATCGCCGACCGCCCCGACGATCTCGATCTACGGCACGAGGTGGCCCGATTTCACATGTGGGCCGAGCGCTACCCGGACGCCGAGGCGCATCTGCGAGACCTCGTCGCACGGGCGCCCGATGTCGGAGCTTACCGCCTGGACCTGGCCCGGGTGCTGTACTGGGAGGATCGGCTTGCGGGGGCGCGGGCCGTACTCGCGGAGCTACCAGGCGACTCGCCGGAATCAGCCGAGGCTCGGGCGCTGGACGAGGAACTCGCCGCCCTGTTGCGGCCTCTTCCTGAGCCGGATCCCGGTCCGGAAACCCTGGCGGATCGAGCCCGTCGAGCCGCGGCCGATGAGAATCTGGACACCGCCGCGGTGCTGTTCGCACAGGCCGTAGCCGACTCACCGGACGACCGGGGGCTGGCTCTCGAACAGATCGACTTCCTGCAGTACCGACTCGAGGACTTCGACGCGTCGATTCTCGCCATCATCGCCTACGAAGACAGGTTCGGCGCGAATCCGGATCTGTTGTATCGGTTGGCGGAACTCTACGTGTGGACGGGCAAGGAGGACGAGGCGCGCCGCGTGCTCGATCGGCTCGTTCGGGATCACCCGGACCGGGCCGACGGCTGGAGCCTGCTGGGCGACGTCCGCCGCTATGCCGACGAGCGCGGCGCAGCGCGGCGGGCCTACGAGCGCGCACTGGCCCTCGATCCCGGCGAAGCGCGCGCCTCGGCGGGCGTTCTGGAGCTGGACAGGCTCCGCGCCCGGACGATCGCGGCCCGCGAACCCATCGGAGTCGGCCCGACTGTGTCGCTGTTCCACGATTCGGACGACTTCCTGCAGCTTGATATCGGAGCGTCTGCCGGTTGGGTGCTATCCGACGTCGCGGTTGATCTGACGGCCGGCTATCGCCGTCTCGAGGGCCTGGACCTCCTCGGTGTGGATGCGAGCGACCACGGCTGGTTTGCGGGGGTGCAGGGATCCCGGTGGTGGTCGGAGGCTTCGGTGCGCACCGCGGTCCGGGTCGGTGTGGACCACCTGGAACTCGTCGGCAC
>JARFPW010000016.1 GCA_029288095.1 Gemmatimonadota bacterium | reverse complement strand
GGCGGTCACCCAGGACGATGTCGCAGTCGCTCACGATGAACACGTCGACAGGCGAGCCCGCGTCGAGCAGGGTGCCAGGCTGCGGATCCTGACCCCAGACACGACCGGCCGCGACCGGCCACTGCTCCTGCTCGGTGCATTCGCCCACCGTGAGGCCCGTGTCCAACAGCGCCTTGCGGGCCTGCGCCGCACTCAGGAAGTCCTCGTTCTCGAACGCGCCGCGCCGCCACTCGTCGCCGAAGAGCTTGGGGACCGGGATACGCGGAAGGGGCGTGGCATCCGGGTCGGGACCCAACTCGATCGCCACCAGGTCCACGCTCCAGTCACAGTCCGGGGCCGCGACCTCCCAGTAGTAGTGACCGGGTGGGATGTTGTAGAGATACTCGCGATTGTCGGACAGCTCGACCGAGACGTCGGCATCTTTAACGAAGGCCTGGAGAAGTAGTGAACTCTGCTCATAGAACTTGCGCATTCGCCCTTCGACGATCTTCTCGACGATAGCCTCCGGCTTCCCTTCCTGTTTCGCCTGCTCGATCAGCACCTGGCGTTCGCGCTCACGCTCGGCAGCCGGAATGTCGTCAGGAGACACGCCCACCGGATTCGCAGCTGCCACATGCATGGCAACGTCCCGAGCTGCGCCTTCATGCCCACTCGCACCCGACAACTCGACGAGCACGCCGATCCTGCCTCCAAAGTGGACGTACGAGGCAACGCTTGCTCCCTCAGCGGGCGTCAGACGAACCACCCGATGGACACTGATGTTCTCGCCAATCTTCGTTCGCAGGTCCGCCAGCTCGGAGCCGAACGCCCGGAAGGCTTCCCGCTCCAGCAGGTCGTCGCCGCCAACCGAGGTGCCCTCGGGCAGGTCGGACGCGGCCACGGCAGCTGCCAGCCGCGCCGAAAAATCCTGAAACTCTTCGTTGCGCGCAACGAAGTCGGTCTCGCTGGATACAGCGACCATGCCGATTCCGGCATCCCCCGAAGCTACGGCGACCGTACCCTCACGGGTTTCCCGCTCGGCCCGCGTCGCGGCCTTCGCGGCTCCCCATTTGCGGAGCAGGTCGATGGCCATCTCCTCGTCACCGCTGACCTCAAGCAGTGCCTTCTTGCAATCCATCATTCCGGCACCCGTACGGTCCCGCAAGGACTTCACCGATTTCGCTGTAATCGTCGACATTCTCTTCCTTCTCTCTTTCTTCCCATCGGAGGACACGTCGGGCCCTCCTCCTTCAACTAACGCCCAAAAAAAAGGGCCACCCCGAGGTGGCCCACCGTCGAGTGTGCTCAGTCCGAGCCGCCATCTCCTCGGTCCGCATCTGCCTCCACGCCTCCACCTTCGTTCCCGGCCGCTACGGCGGCTTGCTCATCCGATGCCTCGGCCGTGGTCTCAGGCGTCTCCGCCGCCTCCTGAACTTCGCCCGGATCGGCTTCCGGTGCCGCGGCGGGCTCGCCAGCTTCCGGGTCCGTGGCGTGACGTCGACGCGCGATCAGCTCCGGCCGCGGACGACGCTTCGGGCGCTTCTTGCGCGATCCTGCCGCCGCCTCCGACTCGCCGACGTCGGTCGAGTACGTATAGGCGTCCGCCTCGCTGTCCCCGTCGGACAGTTCAGCACGCTCAGTCCGAGCCGTCTCGATCTCGTCCGCAATGACCTTGGTGATAAGGGACACCGAACGAATCGCGTCGTCATTGCCGGCGATCGGGATCGTCAGGTGGTCGGGATCCGCGTTCGTATCCGCTATGGCAACCACTGGGATTCCCAGTCGATTGGCTTCGCGAACCGCGATCTCTTCTTTCCGCGCATCGACGACGTATACCAGACCAGGAAGACGATTCATGTCCTTGATGCCCGAGAGATACCTGTCGAGCTTCGTGCGCTCCCTATCCATCAGGAGCTGTTCCTTCTTGGTATAGAACTCGAAGGCTCCTTCTTCCATGCCGCGTTCGAGCTCCTTGAGCCTCCGGATGTTCTTCTTGATGGTCTGGAAATTCGTCAGCATCCCGCCCAGCCACCGTTCCGTCACGTAGTAGGATCCGGATCGTTCGGCCTCTGCCCGAACGATGTCCGCTACCTGGGCCTTCGTGCACACGAATAGAACACCACCGCCACCGCGTACGACTTCGTGGACGAGCTCCCTGGCTCGATTCAACTCGCGCAGTGTCTTCTTGAGGTCGATGAGATAGATCCCACCGCGCTCGGCGAAGATGTACTTGCGCATCTTCGGATTCCACCGGTGCGTTTGGTGTCCGAAGTGCACACCCGCTTGGAGAAGATCTTTGAGCCCGACGTCAGCCATGAGTTTCCGTGTTCTGATCGTGAATCGGTTCCAGGACTAGCGCTTCGAAAACTGGAAGCGCTTCCTGGCTTTCGGTCGACCGGGCTTCTTACGCTCAACAACGCGCGCGTCCCTGGTCAGCAGCCCGTGCGAACGCAGGGTAGCCCGTGTCTCCTCGTCTCCCGCCACGATAGCTCGCGCAACTGCGAGCTGGACCGCTCCCGCCTGACCGCTCGGTCCGCCTCCGCGAACTCGCACACTCACCGAAAACGCGCCTTCCGATCCGGTGACGACGAACGGGCGTGCCACGACTTCCTGATGTCGTAACTGGGGGAAAAAGTCGTCGAGCGAGCGACCGTTGATCGTCCATTCACCGGTACCCGGGCGCATGCATACACGGGCTACCGCCGCCTTCCGGCGACCTACGGTCTGAATGTTAGTCTTGTCCGCCAAACTGCCTCCGATGCGTCATTGCGCGGGTACGTTTTCGTTACAGGTCCAGCTGTCGTGGCGCCTGCGGGCCGTGCGGATGCTCTGAACCCGCATATACCCGGAGCTTGCCATACATCTTCCTGCCCAGCGCGTTCTTCGGCAGCATGCCCTTCACGGCCATTTCGATCACGCGCTCCGGATGCCGGGCCATCATCGTGCGAAACGGAATGAATCGCTCGCCACCCATGTATCCGCTGTGCCGGAAGTACTCCTTCTGATCAGCCTTGCGGCCGGTCAGTCGGACGTGCTTGGCGTTGATGACCACTACATAGTCGCCGACATCAAGATGCGGCGTGAACGTTGGCTTATGCTTGCCCCGCAAGATCGCTGCGACCTGCGTCGCCAGGCGTCCGAGAACCTGATCCCGGGCGTCCACGATAAGCCAGTCACGCTCTATGTCTGCTGCCTTCACTGAAAACGTCTTCATCACCGATGCCTGCTGGATGTCGTTTCTCCCCGAAGCCAGCCTTTGGGGAGAAAAAGCGAGCCGCCCCGAACAGGTCGAGACGGCCGGTCCATTCCACTCGCAGCCAAGCAAGCTATATAAGCAATTTCAGCATGTCAAGACGAGATCGTGGGGGGATCGGCGTATGATCAGTCGCCCAGAAATGCAGCCAACTCTCTGCCGTTGATCCCAACGCGAAGTCGAGTCAGCCCGCGCTCCTTGAGCGCTCGGATTCGTTCTCGGCTCACGCCGTGCGACGCCGCGATCTCGGCCAGCGTCTCAGGTTGTCGATCACCCAGCCCGAAGTAGCGTCCCAGTACGTCAGCCTCGCGATCGGGAAGGCGGCGGATACTGTCCCACAGTGTGCAGGCCAGTTGCTCCCGCTCGAGATCACGTGTGGGCTCCGATCCGTCGGCTGCTTCGAGGAAATCCAGCATCGACCCTTCACCGGAATCGGAAACCGGCTCGTCAAGTGAAAGGTCGGCGCGCTGGGCACCCCAGACGTCAAGGACCTGTCGCTCGGCCAAACCGAGCTCCGCGGCAACTTCACGGGGTCTTGGGACTCGTTGCAGGCTCTGGCTGAGTCGTCCGGAGGCGCGGGACACTCGGCGTGCGCGGGCGATCCGGCCGGCCGGGACCTTTACGATGTGGCCGTTCCGCGTCACAGCGGCCAGCACGGATTGCCGAATCCACCAGACAGCGTACGACAAAAAGCGCACGCCCCGAGTTTCGTCATAGCGACGGGCGGCCTCGATGAGTCCCAGGTTGCCTTCGTTGACGAGTTCTTCGAGAGGGGTGCCTCGGCGGGCGTGCTGCCGCGCGATGGCAACGACAAACCTCAGGTTGGCGGCGACGAGGCGATCCAGAGCATCCCGATCCCCCGCCCGAATGGCGCGGGCCAGCAAAGTCTCCTGCTTCCGGTCGAGCAGGGGGTGCCGGCGAATCTCGCTCAGGTATTGTGTGAGGGCGCCAGTGGCATCAGTTCGGCGCGCCATGTGACGCCGGTTGTGCCACGAGGACCGGGCACATCAACGGATCGGGTTCAGCAGTCGACTCCAGCGGATCTCGGTCAGCCATGGGAACGGCGCGAGCTGGTCCCGGTCGTAGGAGTAGTAGATGATCAGTGGCCTGCCCTTAACCGCCTCGGTAGGCACGAAGCCCCAGTACCGAGAGTCCTCCGAGTTATCGCGGTTGTCCCCCATCACGAAATAGTTCTCCGGTGGAACCACGATGGCGCCCCAGTTGTCGCGTGTGGGCCGGTACTCGCGCGCACGCCGGCCATTCTCGACGAGAAACGACCCCTGCCAGTCGAACTGCGGACTGCGGGGATCTTCGAAAGGCCGAGAGTGCTTCGCGTAGGGCTCTATGACTTCGGCCCCGTTTCGGTACAGAACGCCATCAACCATCTGCAGGGTGTCCCCCGGCAGGCCAACGATGCGCTTCACGTAATTCGTGTGGGCGGCCTGGCGCGCGCGTGGCGGCGGTTCGAAGACGACGATGTCACCGCGCTCTGGCGGATCTATGGCCGGCAATTTTACGCTCGTTCCCGGAATCTCGGCACCGTAGACCATCTTGTTGACAAGCAGGAAGTCGCCGACGAGCAGCGTATTCTCCATTGAACCAGTCGGAATCTGGAAGGCCTCGACGACGAATGTCCTGACGAGCAGGAAGAGCGCAAACGCAACCGCGATCGACTTCGTCCATTCCCACATCCAGCGACCAACGGACCCATCTCCGTCGGTGCGCCCCTTGGCTCCTGTGTTGGCTTTGCCCGCCGAGTCTGACTTTTGTTTCATCGCTCCACCGTTCCAGACGTTGCCCGTATCATCTTCCGTACCGTCGTTCTGCTTGGTCGTTCCAGTTGTCCGCTCGGCGAACCCCGATCGCCCGGCAAGTTAACCGCGACCGTCAAACTCGCCTCAACATCCGTGGCTCAGTCGGCATCAGCCATCGGCTCGATCACGACGCCTTCGCCATCGATGCGGATATCCGCAACTTCACCTGGCAGCGGAGCGACGAACACTCCACCCGAAGTCCTCAGACCTTCAAGCGCTATCGCCTCAACGACCATCGGCAGCATGAACGTGGGAACGACGAAATCGCCAATCTGCAGATTCCGCATCTGAACCGTCAGGCGGCCCGGTCGGTCCACGGATGGCAGGAGAGACATGGTCACGCGGGATGTATCCGCCATCATACTTCTCAGGACGTCGGGCAGGGACACCCCATTCAGATCGTCCGCCCGAACCAGTCCAGAGAGCACGATCGTCGAGTCCTGAATGTCGACTTGCGGCTCCTCGATTCCGGACGGCAGGGACGGCGCAACCCGGAAGGTCAGCAGGCTCTGCAACTCGGCCTCACTGAACTCCACGGGACCGCGAACGCCGTCTCGCAGCATCCGATCGATCTTGTCTTCCGCCGAGTCTGCCAGACGCTCGCTGGGAGCCGACCCGGTCCCGAACTCGACGCCGGCGAGCCATCCCGCGATCGTGTCGCGAGCCAGCCATCCTGCCCCGAGCAACACCAGAAGGACAGCTACGCACCCGAGCCTCGAACTCTTACCTGCAGCCATCTACGTTCCTTGCCGAAGTCTGTGACTTCCGTCGACACTACGTACGCGAGCGGCGAGCCGGAAGTGTCCGGGCCCCCAGGCGGATGCGGTCCAGGAGCTCGTATTCCGCCCCGCTCGACAGCGTGCGGCTTCGCACGAGGTCGAGCGCCGCCACCCGCAGCACGCTGTTCACCTTGATGGCGCCACTCGCTGACACGAAGTCTCGAAACGCTCCAGGCGTTGAGCCTCGCGAGGCACGGCCCAGGGTAACGTGCGGACGGAATGGCTGGGCATCCGTACCAAACCCGGCCCGGGCCATCTCGCGCTCCAGGGAGCCGCGCAGAAGCCGGAGTCGAGGAACCGCTTCGACCTCGATCCAGATGACCTTCGGCCGGCGAGGAGACGGAAAGGCCCCGACAGCGCCGAAGGACACCTCGAACGGATCGGCATCTTCGGCCGCTCGAGTCAGAACGTCCACGAGGGATTCACGCTCCGACTCTGCCTTGTCGCCAAGAAAACGCAGCGTCAGATGCAGGTTCTGCGGGGGGACCCAGCGCACGGGAATCGAGGCCAGGGCAAGCCTGCGTGTGACGCGCGTCAAGTCGCGCTGAATGCGTACGGGCACGTTCACTGCGACGAACACACGCACGGATACACCTCCCGTCCTCTGACCGAACCTGGCGATCATAGCGCCCGTCGGGCAAGTCGCGGTCTCGCTCTCGCACTGGCCGGACTGGTCGGGTACCATTAGCAGTCGCCAACGGGCAGGACACGCTATCGCCAAACCGGGAAGCCATGGACGAATACCGGGTCACGATCGACAAGCAGCAGGTTTGCTTCGCCGCCGCACACTTCATCGCCTACGGCTCGGGTCGCTGCGAGAACCTGCACGGACACAACTACCGTGTCGGCGCCGTCTTCGCAGGCGACCTCGACAAGTATCACTTGCTCGTCGATTTCGTCCGGCTGAAGCGTGAGCTGGCGGAGATCACGGACGGACTCGACCATCGGATGCTGCTTGCCACTCAAAGCGACGCCCTCCCGGTTCGTCGGTCGAAGGAGGGCGAGATCGAGGTTCAACTGGCGGACAGGCGCTACGTGTTCCCCGAGAGCGATGTCGCGCTGGTCGACGTACCGAACACGACGGCCGAGATGCTCGCGGCCTGGCTGCTGGAGCGGCTGCTTGAGCGCCTCGGGTCCGATGCGGATCGCTTGAGTTGGATCGAGGTTGAAGTGGAGGAATCACCCGGCCAGTCGGCATCGTGCAAAAGGGTACTCCGAAGCTGAACCGGACGCACCCGGCCGTTCGGGAGGTGACCGGGGGACCCCCGCCGGAGAAGGTGTTTGCGCGCGTCGAACACCTACCCTACTCGACCTGGCTGGACTCCTCGGCCACGGACGGGGATACCGGTCGGTACTCGTTCGTCGCGTGGCAGCCGTATGCCATCCTTCGCAGCTTCGGCGGACAGGCGGAGTGGGTGGACGCCGCCGGTGTTCGGGCGTCCGCCCGACCGGTCATGGACGAACTCGACACGGCGATGGAAGCCTGGCGCGTGGATGCTACCGGCATGCCGCTACCGTTCTGTGGAGGCTGCGCCGGTTTCTTCGGCTACGAGTTGGCGTCGGAATTCGAGTCCGTACCGCGCATGGAGGTTCGGGATCATTCTCTCCCGGATCTCGAACTTGCGTTCTATGACGTGGTCTACGGTTGGGATCACGGGACCGGCCGCTGTTATATCGTATCCACCGGACGGCCCGAGACCGGCGTGGAGGGGCACCGGCGCGCGGAACTCCGTCTCGAGGAGTCGTTTGAGTGGCTGCATGGCGATACGCGGGTAGCCGGTGACACGGCCCTTGAGCAATCCATGCTGGGGATCGCCGCCGGAGATGGTGCGGAGCACGGACAGGCCCTGCCCGGATCAGAATGGCTGAGATCGACGACCACCGCCGCCGGCTATGCGGAAGCGGTCGCGCGTGCGATCGACTACATCCGGGCAGGCGAGGTATACCAGGTGAATCTTTCCCAGCGCTTCGCGGCTCGCAGCGAGGCGAGCCCACTGGAGGTCTTTCGGGCTCTGCGGGCGCGTAACCCGGCACCCTATGGCGCCGTGTTCCGGTCTGCCGCCGGGTGCATCCTGAGTTCTTCGCCGGAGCGGTTTCTGCGCGTAGATGGCGATGGCGGGATAGAGACCCGGCCGATCAAGGGGACCCGGCCCCGCGGCCGGACTCCGGAGGAGGACCGGGACCTCGGCCTCGAGCTACTGGACAGCGAGAAAGACCGGGCCGAGAACCTGATGATCGTCGACCTGCTCCGAAACGACCTGTCGAAGGTCTGTGTCCCTGGATCTTTGAAGGTCCCCGGACTGTTCCGGTTGGAGTCGTGGGCCACGGTGCACCATCTCGTCTCGGTCGTCACCGGCCGGCTGCGGGATGATACCACTCCCGGCGAAGTGATTCGGGCAACCTTTCCGTCCGGATCAGTGACCGGGGCGCCGAAGATCAGGGCGATGGAATTGATCGCGAGCCTCGAGTCTGTCGCCCGTGGCCCGTAC
>JARFPW010000363.1 GCA_029288095.1 Gemmatimonadota bacterium | reverse complement strand
GCGATCCCGACAACTTCCAGGACGTGCTGGTCGGCAGCAAGACGGCCTACCAGCAGGACTCGTGGATGCAATACTGGGACGGATACCCCTCCAAGAGCCGGGGACGGCAGCATCCGATCGGAGTGACGGTGACATCGCGGTCGCTGGCCTGGAACTTCCCGGCCGGTAACGAGTCGCTGATTTACTTCATCTTCACGGTCGAGAATTCGTCCGCGGATGCGGAGTTCCAGCGGCTGAACGAGGCACAGTTCTTCGCGGGCGGCAACAGTCTGCCGGACGCCGGCTATACGCTGACGGAGACCTACGCCGCGTTTGCCACGGACATGGACGTGACTGCGAATGCCGGCCAGAACTTCTCGACGGTGATCCTGCCGTTTGACCTTGGATTGTCCTATCACGGTGGCTTCTCTGCACCGACGTTCGAATACTCGCCGGACATCTTTTTCCCGCCGTTCTTTACGACGGCGCCTGGTCTGATCGGCATTAAGTATCTGCGGAGCCCGATCAATCCGGCGACCGGAGACGAGGTCGGCCTGACACTGTTCTCGGTCACCCTGAACTCGGCGACCGGCTTCCCGGATCCGAGCAATGACAGGCAGCTGTGGCGTTATCTGTCTGGTAAGGTGGATCCGGCGCAGGGAGATTTCCCGTGCACGGTTACGCCGGAAGTCGTCAATGTCGACCCTGCCTTGCAGCAGCGGTCAATCTGCTTCCTGACCCAGACGGCGGCCGATACGCGGTTCTATCAGGCCTCCGGGCCGTTTGATATCGCTCCAGGCGGTACTGGCACCATCGTGGTCGCGTACATAGCGGCTGCGACTGTGGCGACACTGCCGGACGGCTCGCCGACCGGTATTTCAGCCAACGACCCGAATGCGAACGCGAACCCACCGGGTATCGCCTCGTTCCACCCGGGTTTCCCAAGCGCGCGAGGCTGCACCGACGCAACGGCCACCAGCTGCACCGAGGTCGACAACGTCAACGCGGTCAAGGTGCTAGAGCGTGGTGCGGGATGGGTTGACTACACGGGCCCGCCGCCGGCGAACGCCCTCGAGAGCCCGAGTCAGAAGATCGACCAGTTCCAGGTCGGCTTCGTCCCGGGCAGCCTGCTCGGTAAGGCGCTCGTCGGGCAGACGATCTTCGATTCGAAGTTCCTGCTTGGTTTCGCGCCTGACCAGCCGACGTTCTTCCTGGTCCCGGGTAACAACAACGTGACGGTCATCTGGGACGCGAGCGCCGCGGAAGATCCAGCGGGTGAGGGTGACCCGTTCTTTGCGGTCGCCAGCGACCCTGCGAGCGCGCTGTTCAATCCGAACTATCGGAAGTTCGACGTAGAGGGCTACCGGATCTGGCGTGGAACCAACCCCGGTAACCTCGAATTGCTTGCGCAGTTTGACTACGCCAACACGACGTTCAGTGACTTCACATGCGAGACGGTTGATCCGGCCGAGGACATCGGGAATCCGAACCCCGGCTTCGTGGTTGGTGATGTGTGCCCGGTCGGTTTCCAGAAGGACACGCCGGTCAATTCCAGCCTCGTGTTCAACAACGGCTCAGCCGGCGGGCCTGCGGGCGGTGGTGTCGTCCGTCTGGCCGACCTGACGGCGCTGGGGACGGCGCTGACAACGACGATCGTCGACGACGAATCAGGCGATAAGACTCCGCTGGCGGACACTGGGGTGCCGTTCGTCTTCCTCGACAACGAGGTTACGAACAACTTCACGTACTTCTATGCCGTGAGCGTGTTCGACGTGAACTCGCTGGCATCCGGACCGCACACGCTGCGGTCGGCGCGGGTGTCGCAGAGCACGGTTCCGAGGGCAGACGCCCCGAACGTGGTCAACGCGGAACTAGAGACGTTCATGTCGGGCGATGACGGTGTGGCTCTGGCGACGAACGCTCCGTTCCCGTCGATCGATGCAAGTGACGGTACCTGGAGCGGCCCGATGCCGCCGACGGATGCGTACACCCTGGGCTTCGCGCCGGTGCTGCCGCGTCTGCTCCCGCAGCTTTCGCTGCAGGTGACGATCGACAGCATTCGTATCGAAGCGAGCGGTAACATTGCGGGCGGTACGCAGGAGTTTGCGCCGGCCGCGAGTGGCCTGTGCTTCCCGGTTGGTCCGGAAGGCAAGGTGGGCAGTCACTTCGGTGCCTGCTGGAACATGCACCTCACGACGACGCTCGACGGCGTAGCCACGCAACAGGTGGTGCCCGGATTCAATCCGTGGTGGGACGCGTTCGGCGGCATCAGCGTGTTCGACCTGTCGATCGTGTCGCAGGCCGTGTCGTTCGATCAGGACGCGCTCGACGCGTTCGGTATTCCGTCCGGTCAGGGCTTTGCCACCACCGATGTGCGACTCGGTGAGGCGTTCTCACTGACGGCAGCAGAAGGTGCGCAGAACAGGCGCCAGGGCAACTACCACACGGGTGCCCGCTGGATCGACGGTAACACGACTCTGGGAGCCACCGCGGTGGCCGATCCGAGCGTGTATCGGAAGGTCGGTGAGGTATCCGGTGCCGACGTATGGGGCCCGATTAGCCATACACCGATCGACGCCGCCGATGAGGCGGCCGGTTGCCCCGGTTCGGGTGGCTGTGGTGGTGGCGCGAACGGCGTGATGTTCGAGAAGCAGTGCTTCAATCGTGGCATGGCGTTCAACGACCGGGCCGCGGACATCGTGTTCACGTGGTCGGGCGGAACGGTCACGGCACGTGACGTGGTCCACAACGTACCGGTGGTGTTCTCG
>JARFPW010000342.1 GCA_029288095.1 Gemmatimonadota bacterium | reverse complement strand
GCAGGGCACCAATGGCTCCGGCCTGGCCTACCTGCTCGCCGCGGCGCCCCTGGGAGAGGGCCATGAGATACAGCGCATAGCCGATCAGCAGCACACTTCCTTCGAGGCGATCGATCGTGCCGTCGAAGCCCAGCAGGAAGGCCATCAACGTCGCCAGCAGTAGCGTCGTTCCGTCCCGCCTGACCATGCTTGGGGCAACGCTGAGGTAGCGGGCGAGTCCCGCCGCACCTACAACCAGTGTCGCTTGCGCCATGGTGCTGCCGATCGCGTTGCCGACGATGATGCCGGAGGCCTCGATTCCGCGAAGCTGCTGAACACTCGCGTCAACCGCGATGAACAACTCGGGCAGGTCCGTGCCGATTGACATGATGGTCAGCCCGACGAATCCCTGAGACCATCCATGCTTCTGACTCAGCAAGACAGCGCCTCGGACGGCGAGAAGAGTGCCTCCCCAAAGTCCCAGGAGTCCGAGTAAGAGCAGGCTGGGTCCGATCATCGTCCCATCAAACTAGGCAAGCGGGCGGAGCCGGACTACAAGCCCGAAGCGTGCCCGCGGCTAGGTCTGAGCAAACAGCTCGGCGAGGGTCTCGCGCCGATACTCGAAGATTCTGCGCACGTCGGGTCCAACGAGAAGGTGATGCACCAGCGGACCGCCGGGAGCGGCGTAGTTGACGACATCGCGGCACAGTGTCCCACCGTCCTGCTCTATGAATGTGTGCTCGTGTGACCACAGCCGGTAAGGACCCCGCCGCTGCTCATCGACGAACCGGACGGGTGGTTCCCAAACGGTGATCTCGCTTTGCCAGCGAACCGGCACCCCGCGGATGCGAAGGCGGTAGGCGATTCGCGTGCCGGCAGCCATCTCGATCGGGGCGGGCGTTGCCACACGAAAGCGCAACAACGGTGGGGTGATGCGCTCGAGGTTGAACGCGTCCGCGAAGAACGGGAAGACTTCCTCCCGAGGCCGCGGCAGCCATTGCTCGACCTCGAGGGTGTGGATCTTCAGAACCGGAGACTTCCGCCCAGCCGCCAGTCCACGCCACTACGATCGAATCCGTCAACGTCGACGTTGACCGCTGTAAGCCGGGTCCACAGGTCGACCATCGTAGAACCGATGGCCGGGAACACCAGCCCGGCTCCGCCGCCGAACGCCAGGCCCGTTTCCTTCAGAAGCCCGGCCCCCGCCTCGGGGTCGAAGACTACGTAGCCGACGCGTCCGGCCACATAGGGGCGGACTCCTGGACGGTCCATGTTGAAGCTGAAGCGGGGCTCGACGAACACACTCAAATGGGACATCGATTCGTCGGCACCCGTGAGGCTGTGCTGAGTGTATCCGACGCCGGCTCCCGCGCCCAGTCCTGAGGCGCCGTCGGCGCCGAGTTGCAGCTCGCCGCCGAATCCGGAGCTGATGCCGCTCAACTCGCTCCCCGATGGTGCGGAAACCACGGGGCCGATCTGGAAGCGAAATCCCGTTCCGGACGTTCGGACCTGCTCGCTTGCCGTCGCGCGCATGGCGGGCTCCTCGCCGAGGACGACCAGGAGTCGCTCATCCTGGCCCCAGGTGAGTGAGCCCAGCGCGGTCAGACTGCAGGCGTCACCCATGACGGGGAGGTCACCGCCCGCGGGCACCAGCATCACTTCGATCGACTCCGCGCACTGCGCCGAGTAGGCCGATACCGAGCTTCCCGCCAGGAGTCGGCTCCTGCCGAGGTCCACCACGGCCAGCCCGCTGGCCTCGGTCGTGGCGAGCACCCGTCGATCGCCCTGCTGGAACACGACGACCGGCACATCTGCGACGGGCCCACCGTCGGCCTGCACGCGAACGACCATCGAGGCGATGTCCTGGCCACGGACCTCGGACGGCAGTGAGAGGGCCAGGCCTGCCAGCAACAGAATCGATGATCGGCGCATGAGGTGTCCCTTCCTGATCGTCTCGTTCGGCGGGATCGAGCCCGCCCGGTCGACATTTCACTGCTGCAAGCCCCGCGCCCGGACAGCCGGATCAGACCGAATAACCGGGAAATTTTGGTCTCCGGCTGTGGTGCTCGCGCAACATATGGCCCGCGTTTCCGGTGGGGTAGTGGTCGAAACGACGCGCCAGGTCTACGTTTGCGGTCGATTCGGCTAACCGGGCACCGGACTTGCCTTTCTGTCGGACCGGATTCCGCGGACTCGCCGCGCAATGAGCAACGAGTGGAGCAGAATGATGCATCTGTGGAGAATGTTCGTTATAACGGGTTTCGTGGCGGTCAGCGTGCTGGCATTCAGCGCATGCGGCGGAGACGCGACCGGCCCCGGCGGCGGTGGCAACGGCGGCGGCGAAGTGCCCGAGCTGCCCGAAATCCCGCCGGCGGCGCAGATCTTCCGCGACGATCTTGATTCCGAGAACGGTGGCGTGGGCGTGGCCAACTACACGGGATGGGCCAGCTGGAACGTCACCGAGGGATGCGTCGACCTGCACGGGCCCGGCGCGAAGAATCCGCTCCCGGGCAATGGCGTCTACATGGATCTGGACGGCACGTGCGCCGATGGATCCGGTACGACCGCGGGCACGATGGAGACCAAGCAGGGATACTTGCTGGATCCGGGCGATTATACGCTGGAGTTCCTCATCGCAGGCAACAGCCAGATCGCCCAGAGCGATACGCTCGACGTCAGCATCGGGAACGAACTCAGCGTCCGTATCATCAAGGTCTGGACGGATCCGCTCGAGCTCCTTGAATTCGACTTTCCGGTCACCGTGAGCACGACGGAAACGATCGAGATGATCCATTCCGGTGGAGACGAGCAGGGAATCCTCATCGACGCGGTCCGACTCCGTCGCAACTGATCGGGCTCTGCTCCGCCCGATAGTGGTATCCAGCCCCGACCCGTCTAATGGACCGGTCGGGGCTGTTTGCGTTATTGTGAGCCTGATACATCAGCACCCACTGACCAAGGAGATCCCGTGAATCATCGTTTCGTCCTCATACTGGCCGCGTCCGCGCTCGCTGCGTGCGGAGGGGCCCGCCAGGCGCCGATCTACGATCTTCGCGCCACACCTGCACCCCTGGAATACGCCGGCGAAGTCTACTCAATGACAACGGTTGAAACGCCGGGCGGCGAACAGGAAATCGAGTCGACCACCACGATCGCCATGACCGTCGCCTACGGCTCGCCCACGGCCGACGGTCTGCCGATAGAAGTCGTGTTCAGTGATTTCTCGACGGACGCCGCCGGGGCACCGGACCTTTCGGGGATGTACGGTCTGCCGTTCAGGGGCATGGTCGGAGAGGCCGGGGAGGTTCAACTGACGGAGTCTCCGGAACTCGACGTCCAGGGATTCGATCCCGCCAGCATGCTGCAGGCGATCAACCCGGTCGTGATTCCGCTTCCTCCGAGTGGTCACCCGGCGGACGAGGCGTGGCCGCTCCAGACGTCGCGCGATCCCGGCGGTGGGTTGACCGGCGTATCCACGTTTGACGGGTCGGCCAGGTTCGCGGCTGACACGGTGTGGAACGGCATCTCCAGCAACTGGGTCGTGTCGTCGGGCGAGGTGAGCACTCGGGCTTCGGGCGCGCCCGCCGGGGCGCCGGGCGAGGTGGACCTGGATACCGAGGGGGATTCGGAGTCCATGTACGCCTGGGATCCAGCGCGCGGCCTGGTTCTGCACGTGACGGTCGAAGTATCGATGGACGGTTCGGTAAGCACGCAGGGGATGGTGCTGCCGTTGACCATCGATTCGAAGGCCACGTATGACCTGGTCGAGTAGAGACCTGTCTGCTTGATGCGCGGAAAGACTTGCCTGATTACGGGCGCGAATGCCGGAATCGGCAAGGAGACGGCTGCGGGCCTCGCGGCCCGCGGCGCCCGCATTCTGATGGTATGTCGGGATGAGGGACGAGGAGCGGCGGCGGCCGCGGAGATCCGCACCCGGGTTCCCGGAGCGGACCTGGAGGTGCTCCAGGCGGACCTGTCGACGTGCACGGCCGTCCAGGCGCTCGTCCGCGAAGTGACCAGCAGGGTTCCGCGACTCGACGTCCTCATCAGCAATGCGGGAGTATTTCACGCTCGCCGCAGGACGACGCCGGACGGTCTGGAGGCTACCTTTGCCATCAATCACCTGGCGGCCTACGAGCTGGTGACCGGGCTGCTTGACCTGT
>JARFPW010000310.1 GCA_029288095.1 Gemmatimonadota bacterium | reverse complement strand
CTCGATGCGACGATCGCCGACCGCGATCCGGCCCGGAGCGGGCCGTGGCAGATCCAGGACAGCTACATCCTCATGCCGACACGTGGCGGCCTGCTGGTCATAGATCAGCACTCGGCACATGAACGGATCCTCTACGAGCAGGCGATGGACCGGTTTGCGGGCGTGGCCGGTGAGTCGCAGCGCCTGCTGTTTCCGATAACCCTCCGCCTGTCGCCGCCCGAGTACTCCGCGGCGGAGGAACTGGGCGGAATGCTGCGGGCGCTTGGATTCGAGATGGAGAGCTTCGGCGAGCGTACGGTGATCGTACACGCCGTGCCGTTGCTGCATCCGAGATTCGATGCTGAGGCGAGCCTGAGGGCCATGATCCACGAACTTGCGCACGGGTCCGAGCTCGTCAATTCCGCGCGAAATCAGCATGAGAGGATTGCCAAGAGCCTTGCCTGCAAGTCGGCGATCAAGGCGGGCCAGCGGCTGGCACGAGCCGAGATGGAGGAACTTGTCGACCGCCTGTTCGCGACCGAACTGCCCGGACACGACGTACACGGCCGCCCCACGGTGCTCCGGTTGACTCCCGATGAACTCGCACGCCGGTTCGGGCGCTCCTGATACCGGCATGAGTCCGGTGCCGGCGATCCTGGGTCCGACGGCGACCGGAAAGACCCGGCTCGCCATCGCCGTCGCCGAACGGATCGGCGGAGAAATCGTATCGCTCGACAGCCGGCAGGCGTACCGCGGGCTCGCGATCGGTACCGCGGCGCCGACTACCTCGGACGTCGACCGGGTGAGCCACCACGGCATCGGGTTTCTTGAACCCGGAGACCGATATGGTGCCGGAAGGTTCGCAAGGCGGGCACGGGGGTGGATCGCTGAGATCAGCGGCCGCGGCAAGGTCCCGGTCCTCGTCGGTGGCACCGGTTTGTTCTACCAGGCGCTGGTCCGTCCGATCTTCCGTGAGCCGGAGATTGATCCGGCTGTTCGGGAACACCTCGAGGCTTGGCTGGAGTCCCACGATCTAGAGGAGCTACGCAGGTGGACGCGCTCGCTGGACCCCGACCTGGCGGCCCGTCTTGCGGTGCTCGACCGGCAGCGGTGCCTGAGGGCCATCGAACTGGCGCTGTTGACGGGACGAAGGCTGACCTGGTGGCAACGCCACGGCCGGCCTGAGGCGGAGCCGCTCAAGGTCACGCCGATCCTGCTGAGCCTGCCGGCCGAGGATCATCGCGCGCGCATTCGGGGTCGAGCTGCCGCGTTGCTGGAGGGCGGCTGGCGCGCGGAGGTGGAGGGGCTGTTGGAGTCCGGGCACGACGTGGAGTCTCCGGCGTTCAGCTCGATCGGGTATCGAGCTGTGGCCCAGTGGGTCCGAGGCGAGACCTCGCGCGAAGATGCGCTGACCCGCATCGTGCGCGACACGTGGGCCTACGCGAGGCGGCAGAGGACCTGGTTCCGGCATCAACTGCCGCCGGATGCGACGGAGATCGACGCGCGCCTCCCGGTCGACGAGGCGGCGGACGCGGTCATCCAGGCCTGGCAAGAGGACGTACGAACAGAAAGCGCGGTGCAATGAGAATCGGGATCACCTGCTATCCCACTTACGGCGGATCCGGAGCCGTGGCTACCGAGCTGGGCATCCAGCTGGCGGATCGCGGCCACGAAGTGCACTTCATTTCGTACGCCCAGCCGTTTCGCCTGACGACGTTTCATGATCGCCTTTTCTATCATGAGGTGGACGTCCACACGTACCCACTGTTCGAGTATCCCCCGTATTCGCTGTCGCTCGCGGTCGAGATCCACGCGGTTGCGAAGGAGCGTGACCTGGACCTGCTGCACGCTCACTACGCGATTCCCCATGCGACGGCTGCGTGGACGGCGAAGGAGATGCTCCGACACGAAGGCAGCGACCTGCCGATCGCGACGACCCTTCACGGCACGGACATCACGCTCGTGGGGCAGGACCCCGCGTTCTGGTCGATCACCAAGTTCTCGGTCGAACGCTCCGATGGCCTGACGGCCGTGTCCGATTTTCTGCGCGACGAGACGTTCCGTGCGTTCGACTGCCCCCGCTGTGACATCGCCGTGATTCCGAACTTCGTGGATCCGGCGATATACGACCGGACCCAGTACGAGTGTCATGCTTCGACGCTCGCCCCGCACGGCGAGAAGATCGTCATGCACATTTCCAACTTCCGTAAGGTCAAGCGAATCGAAGATGTGGTGCGGGTGTTCGCCAGGATCCGTGACCGTCTGCCCGCGCGACTGGTCCTGATCGGGGACGGACCGGAGCGCTCGACGGCGCAGGAAGTCGCTGATGGCCTGGGCGTCGCCGACCATGTGCTGTTCCTCGGGAAGCTCGAGTCGGTCGCCGAGTTGCTTGCCTGCGCCGATCTTCTTCTCCTCCCGAGTGAGCAGGAGTCCTTTGGCCTGGTTGCGCTGGAAGCGATGTCCAGCGGCACGCCAGTCGTGGGTACTTCAGGGAGCGGACTCAGTGAGGTCGTCGAACATGGGCGAACCGGATTTCTCCATCCCGTCGGCGAGGTGGAGCCCATGGCCGAAAGCGGCGTTCTCCTGCTCGAGGACGAGAACCTGTGGAGCGCGTGCTCGGCCGCAGCCAGAGAACGGGCCGTGAGTGAGTTTTCGGTGGATAGGGTGGTCCCGATGTACGAGGCATTCTACGAGCAGGTGATCGAGCGGAGCCGGGCGAACAGCCGGGTCGGTGCGTGAACCTGCTCGAGGCGGCGATCCTCGGGCTCATTCAGGGCCTGACGGAGTTCCTACCGGTGTCCAGCAGCGGGCATCTGGTGATCGGCCAGGCGCTCCTCGGCGTGGATATGGGCGGCGTAACGTTCGAGGTCGTGGTTCATCTGGCCACGTTGTGCGCCGTACTGTGGGTCTACCGGGTGCGGGTGGCGGAGCTGATCCGCGGGGTACTCGGAGGGGACCGTGGCGCCTGGACCTACACGGGGCTGCTCCTGCTGGCTTCGGTCCCGGCAGGCCTCGCCGGCGTGCTCGGGCGCCCGCTGTTCGAGCGGGCGTTCAGCAATCCCGCCCTGGCCGCAGCCATGCTCCTCGTCACGGGCGCGCTGGTCTGGTCGGTGCGGTACTCGGCTCCGCGAGCTAGCGAGGACATGCCGGACGCCCCCCGAAGTATCTGGATTGGCTGCGCACAGGCGGTTGCCATCCTTCCGGGCATCTCCCGTTCGGGGGCGACCGTCGCCGTCGGCTCGTGGTTGGGAATCGAAGTCGTGCAGCTGGCAGAGTTCTCATTCCTGATGTCCGTTCCGGCCATCCTCGGAGCGGGCTTGCTGCAGTTAGGCGAGATCGGCCAGGTGCCCGGTCTCGGAGCGGGACCGCTTGTGGTCGGTTTCGCGGTGGCCGCCGTGTCCGGGGTCGCCGCCATTCAGCTGTTCGTTCGGACGCTGCGAAGCGGGACCTTCCACCGCTTCGCCTATTATTGCTGGACCCTCGGAGCGGCCTACCTTCTCGGCGCCGCCCTGCTGTCCGCGTAGCTTTGGGCGGTATGATCCTTTTTCGGGTGGCGTAGAGATGACAGCAGCAGAACCCTCATGGGACGGACTGACGGCCTCCGAGCTTCACGCCCGGTGGCATCGGGACAGTGTGGCGGTGCATGGAACGGTCAAGTCCACGAACGACGAAGCCAAGCAACTCGCGGAAGACGAAGCTCCCGCCGGGACGATTGTAGTCGCCGGAGAACAAACGCGGGGGCGGGGGCGGGCGGGGCGCTCCTGGGCGTCGCCGCCGGGCGCAGGCGTGTATCTGAGCATGCTGTTTCGGCCTGAAGAGCTGGATGAATCCGGACCCGTGTCGATTCTTGCCGGCCTGGGAGTCGTGCGCGCCCTGGATCGAGCGTTTCCCGGTCTGGATCCGAGCCTCAAGTGGCCGAACGACCTGTACGCGGACGGACTGAAATTCGGTGGAATTCTCACGGAAGCCGCCTGGGTTGGAGGGCGTCCCCGGTATCTGATCGCTGGCGTCGGCATCAACGTCCGCCCCCTCGGAAAGGGCATATCTCAGCGGATCGCCCGTTTCGCGACTTCGATTGACGAAGAACTCGGCAGCACCGTCTCGCTCACGGAAGTCGCTGACGCTGTCGTAGAAGGACTCGAAGCCCATCTGTCCTCCGAACACCCGGTACTCGGCACCGCGGATCTCAAAGACCTGGACAGGTACGACGGAATGCGGGACCGCCGCGGATCGCTGAAGCTCAGCGCGGATGAAGAGGCACTGCCGGGCACCTGCGTCGGCATCGCCCCGGACGGCGCATTACTGTTCCGTCCCGACCGCGGGGCGCTTCGGCGAGTGGTCGACGGAACGTTGATTCCCGAATGACGTTGAGGAGCGAGCGATGATTCTGGCAGTGGACATCGGGAACACGGAGACGATGCTCGGTCTGTTCGAGGGCAGGGCGGAGCAGGCCAACTGGCGGCTGGCGACCGAGCGCCGGCGCACCGGAGACGAGATTGCACTGCTCGTGCGCGGATTGGTATCGGCCGAGTACGGGGCCGGACCGTGGTCGATATCCCGCGGTGTGATCGCTTCGGTGGTCCCGACCCTGGATCGCCCCTGGGCCGAGGCGTTCGAGCGACTCGACCTGCCGCTCCGGTTTGTGGACGCGGAGAGCCCCCTGCCCGTGCAACTGGACGTCGAGGCGCCGTCAACCGTGGGGGCCGACCGCGTGGTCAACACTCTGGCGACGTCGGTCCTGCACGGACGTGACACGATCGTGGTCGACCTGGGCACCGCGACAACCTTCGACTGCATCACGGCGGCCGGTGTGTTTCTCGGTGGCGCCATCGCTCCGGGACCGCGAGCCGGCATCGATCGCCTGTCAGACCAATCGTCGAAGCTGCCGTCAATCGAGATCCGTCCCCCGCACCAGGCGATCGGGCGATCCACGGAAGCGGCGCTCGAATCGGGCGTGTTCTGGGCGATCGTCGACGGAATCGACGGAACGGTCAGACGAATTCTGGCCGAATGGCAACCGGAGAACCCGTTGGTCATCGCGACTGGCGGACTAGCAGAAATGATAGCGCCGCATTGTGAGACGGTAGAACACATCGACCCATTTCTAACACTTCGAGGACTGGTTTGCGCCGACGAGGTGCTGGGAGAATCCTCGCAGTGAGGCTTCCGTTGGTGGCGGCAGCTCTGATGGCGCTGACGCAGGCCGCCGGTACCCGTGCTCTCGATGCGCAGGAGAACCATGCGGCATCGCTCCAGGAGGAACAGGCGGCCTTCGAACAGGTCCTGATCAACGCGATCGACGCCGACTCGGTCGCCCGATGGGCGCGCGGTCTGTCGGCTCAGCCTCATGTGGCAGGCACGGCCGGCCAGATCGCCACGAGGGACTCCGTGCTGGCGTGGCATGGGGAGGCCGGTATAGAGGCGACGTACGACAGCCTGGTCCTCTACATGCCTCAGCCGCTGGGTGCG
>JARFPW010000276.1 GCA_029288095.1 Gemmatimonadota bacterium | reverse complement strand
GCGTCCACGCAGGCCGTGATTGCCGTGCTGGTCGATATCGTGCGGATCGTCGTGTACGGATGGTCTCTCGGCTGGCTCGGCGGTGCGATGACCCGGGTGGATATCCCGTGGGAACCGATCGGCGTTGCTGTCGTGGCCGCGTTCGCGGGTGCTCTCCTCGGGCGGCGTCTGCTTCCAAAGGTCACCCTCGACCGGCTTCACCTGATCGTGGGCTGGCTGCTGGTGGTCGTGGGCATTGGTCTGGCGACCGGACTCGCCTAGTTGCGGCGCTCCGACCCCCGTGTGATGCTGGTGCCATGAAAAGTGGAAAATGTCCGAAGTGCGGGTCGAGCAACGTGCGGAAGAGCAAGAAGCCCGGGAAATGGGACTCGGACAAGGGCATGGTCCCGGTGGGCGGCGCCTTCGATTCCAATCTCAAAGTGCAGCACTTCGTCTGTGTCGGGTGCGGCTACGTGGAGGTATACGTCACCGACCCCAAGGGGATGGAGAAGATGCGCAAGAAGTGGAAGCTGGCCACCGAGAACGACTAGGTCCTATACCAGTTCCGTTTGCACCGCCGCGGCTTCGATTTCCAGCAGCCTCTTCTTTCGCCACAAGCCGCCGCCGTACCCCGTCAACTTTCCGTCCGACCCGATGACCCGGTGGCACGGAATGAGGATGGCGATGCGGTTGTCCCCGTTGGCCCGCGCGACAGCGCGGACGGCAGTCGGCTGTCCGATCGTTCGGGCCACGTCGCCGTAGCTCTGGGTCGTACCGGACGGGATCGCCCGCAGAGCCGACCACACCCGCTCCTGGAAATCCGTCCCCGAAGTTCGGAGCGGGAGATCGAAGTCGGTTCGCTCCCCGGCGAAGTACGCCTCCAACTGGGAAGCGAGTTCCGTCAGCAACGGATCTTCGCCCGGAACGAACACGCAGCGAAGTGCGCGGGACAGCCGTTTGAACTGCGTCGGCAGCATGCGGCGATCGGCGTACTCGAGCAGGACGATCGCGCCGTCGGTAACCCCGGCCACCAACGGGCCGAGCGGGGTCGGGATGCGGGTGACCGTGACGATCGCGGCGTCGGCCGCCGCGGTCGGGGCCTCGCCCGCGAGTTGCTTGAGAGCCTCCCCGAATCCGCTGAGCGATTCGTACCCTGCTTCGTAAGCCGTCCGTGACACCTGTCTGCCCTCCTGGATTCTGCCCATGGCCGATCCGAGCCGCCGGGCCCTGCTGTATGCGTGGAACGTCATCCCGTGATTCCGCTGAAACCACCGCCGCACGCGTGTGGGGTCCACACCGAGTTCCCGGAGGTCCGCGTCCCGCCAGCGGTGTGTCGGTCGTTGGTCGACGGCGTCGATGACCGGCTGCAGCCACTCCGGGCTCTCGCCGGCGGGCCGCAGAGGCCGGCAACGACGACACGGACGGTAGCCGGCCAGCAGCGCGTCCCGACTCGTGGCGTAGAATTCGACGTTCTCGGGCCGTGGCTTGCGCGCCGAACACGTCGGTCGGCAGAAGATGCCCGTCGTGAGAACGGCCGTGAAGAACACGCCCTCGAACGACGCGTCCCGGTCGCTGAACGCCCGGAGCATCCGATCACGCGGCGGCAGTTCGTGAGTCATCATGGACGCAACTTCGGCCTCTGCGATGCCCGGCGCTACCGAAAAATCGACACAGAATTGATCCAACCGCTGGCGTCATACGTTACATAGTTACATGAACGAAGCGGCGGAGTGCGGCCGGGGACCACTGCGGAGACGAAGAACATGAAACGAACAGGAATCCTGTGTTGCTGGATGCTCGCGATGGCAGCGCCACTGACAGGACAGACCGGGGCCGGACCGGGAACGATCGTCGCCACGGGGATCGGCGAGGTCTCGCTGCGCCCGGACCGGGTGTCGATTTCGATGGCTATCCGTACGATCTCGGCCGGGCCGGATGAGGCACAGTCACAGAATGAGATGACCGCGGAAGCGGTATTCGCAGCGCTATCCGCCATGGACATCGATCCTGATTCAATCCGGCTGACCGACCTCCGAATCGGCCTGCACCGAGAGTACGGTCCTGATGGCCGGCGCGATGCCGGATTCGAGGCCACCCGGCGCCTGCGCGTGGGCACCGAAGACCTCGGGATGGTCGGGAGCATCGTCGAGGTGGCAACCGAAGCGGGAGCGACGTCCGTCGACAGGGTGGCCTACTGGTCGTCCGGGATCGACGAAGCACGTCTGGAGGCGTTGACCGACGCCGTCCAGGCGGCACGGCGCGACGCCGAGGTGATGGCGGCCGCGTCCGGCGGCCGGCTCGGTGGCCTCCGGCTGCTCACGACGAACCCGGCTACGTCCACCCCGATGCGGGTCCGCGGCGCCCGCATCATCCGGGGTGGTTTCAGTACGGGCACGGCGGAGAGCACCCCCGATGCCGCCGACCTTACGATCACGATGCTGGTGGAGGGCCACTGGCTGTTTGAATCGGGCGACTAGCCCGCCCCCTAGCCGTCTGCCCCCGGGTTCTCGAACAGCACGATCTTGTCGGTCTTCTCG
>JARFPW010000272.1 GCA_029288095.1 Gemmatimonadota bacterium | reverse complement strand
CGAGAAGACCTCGTCCTCCGGAGGTGTACGGCTGATTCTGGACGCTCGTGTCTCCCTGGCCGGAAGACACGTCCTGATCGTCGAGGACATCCTGGACTCAGGCCAGACGCTGGCCTATCTCCTGCGGCTGTTCGGGGCTCGTGGTCCCGCTTCGATCCGGACGTGCGTCCTGGTGCGCAAACCTGATCCCGGTATCGACGTCGAGATCGACTACCTTGGTTTCGACATACCGGATGAGTGGGTGGTGGGGTACGGACTCGATTATGACGACAAGTACAGGGCGCTACCGTACATCGGGACCCTGTCCAAGGAACGGCTGACCTGACACGGAGGAAAATGATGACGCGCATGTTGTTCGGAGTGGCGTTGATGGCCCTGGTGATTCCCGGATCTCTCCAGGCTCAGGAGGATGGTGATGAGCAGGCCGTGACGGCAGCCGTCATGGACTACGTGGACGCCATCTACAACGTCCAGCCGGAGCTGATCGACCGCAGCGTAGCGCTCGATCTGGTGAAGCGGGGCTACTGGCGGCAGGACACAGACTCCGACTACCGCGAGTTCCCCATGAACTTCGACCAGTTGCGCAGTCTGTCGGAACAGTGGAATGCTGACGGTCACCTCGACGCGTCTACCGCCGTCAAGGAGGTCGTCGTGTTCGATATCCTGGACAAGACGGCTTCTGCGAAGCTGGTGGCGGACTGGGGTATCGATTATATGCAACTGGCCAAGGTCGACGGCCGGTGGATGATCAAGAACATCCTTTGGCAAAGCACACCACCGGAGTAGATTCGAGAAAACCTTGTGGACCGGGGGTGTCCGGCGTTAGCCGGGCTGAGATCATACCCCTCGAACCTGAACTGGATCATGCCAGCGAAGGGAGGCACCATGAATCCCGTGACCCAGATGCAACTGGCCCGCGCCGGGACGGTCACACCCGCCATGTCGCGTGTGGCGGAGCGCGAGAACCTGTCTGCGGAGGTCGTTCGCGACGAAGTCGCCGCCGGACGCCTCGTAATCCCGGCCAACCTGGCTCACCTCGCCGGGAATCTCGATCCGATGGGAATCGGGTCGGTCGCCTCCGTGAAGATCAACGCAAACATCGGAAACTCCCCCACGACCTCGAACCTCGAGGAAGAAGTTGCCAAGCTGGATCTCGCGGTTCGGTGGGGGGCCGATACGGTGATGGACCTCTCCACAGGCAGAGAAATCGATGAAACGCGGGTGGCGATCCTCGAGGCCAGCACCGTGCCGATTGGAACGGTCCCGATCTATCAGTCGGTTGCGGACGTGGACATCGAGGACCTCGATCCGGACGTGCTGCTCGAGATGATCGAGCACCAGGCGCGCCAGGGTGTGGACTACATGACAGTCCACTGCGGCGTGCTGATCGAGCACCTGCCGCTTATCCGCAATCGCGTAACTGGAATCGTCAGCCGGGGGGGCGGATTGCTGGCGCGCTGGATGGTACACCACCGCGCGCAGAACCCGCTCTACGAGCGCTTCGACGACATCCTGGATATCGCTTCGGCTCACGACGTGACGCTGAGCCTCGGAGACGGCCTGCGCCCCGGCAGCATCGCGGACGCGTCCGATGACGCGCAGTTCGCCGAGCTGGCGACACTCGGTGAACTGACCACGCGCGCATGGGAACGAGGTGTACAGGTCATGATCGAGGGCCCGGGTCACGTGCCGCTCGACCAGCTCGAGATGAACGTCCGCAAGCAAAAGGAAGTGTGCCACGGTGCGCCCTTCTACACGCTGGGCCCGCTCGTTACGGATATCGCCCCCGGCTACGACCACATCACGTCCGCGATCGGGGCGGCCGTCATCGGCTGGCATGGGGCGGACATGCTGTGCTACGTGACCCCGAAGGAACACCTGAGTCTTCCCAACGCGGAAGACGTCAAGCAGGGTCTGATCGCATACCGTATCGCGGCGCATGCGGCGGATCTGGCCAGGCGGCGGCCCGGCGCGCGCGACTGGGATGACGCGCTGTCGCGGGCGCGCTTCGGATTCGACTGGGAGGAGCAGTTCAACCTGTCGCTGGACCCGGAGACCGCGCGCGCCTACCACGACGAAACGCTGGCCGACGACTACTTCAAAGAAGCGGAATTTTGTGCGATGTGCGGACCGAAGTTCTGTCCGATGCACAACTTCCGTGACGTGGACTGGGACGAGATTGCCCGTATCGTTGAGGAACGTCGGGCTGTGGCCGTCGTCCACTGAGAGCCTCGTGACTCCAGACCACGAAAGCCCCGCCGGAGGAATCCGACGGGGCTTTCGCGTTACGCGACCCGGAGTGGCAATCAGGGTGCGCTGGACACCTCTCAGTCAGCCGCGACCAGCGTTCTCGGCGACGCCAACCTGAGCGCCAGTGCGACCCGCGCCTCCGCCGCGTTCACGGGTGCGCCGTCGATGCGCGCCAGGATGCCCGCGCTCTCGTCAGCGGACAGCAACTCGGACTCGGCAAGGCTTCGAGCGTTGGCAACGGACTGACGCCGTTTGCCGGCAAATCCTTCGGCCACCGCGATGAATGCCGCATCGACCCAGGCATTTGCTGCGGTCAGGACGTCACCCGTAGCCTCGGCCACCGACGCCGCTCTTTCCATGGCTCGACGTGAACGCCCCGTTTCTCCGGCATATAGATACAGAAGCGCCGCGCGATTGAAGCCGAAGAAC
>JARFPW010000195.1 GCA_029288095.1 Gemmatimonadota bacterium | reverse complement strand
CCTCCCGCGGAATGGCGTTGCGAGCGTTACCGCCGGACAGCTCAACGATTCTCAGGTCGTGACTGTCGGCCGCCGAGCGTAGGGCTCGCGCCAGGATGCTGATCGCGTTGCCGCGCTGCAGGTGGATGTCCACCCCCGAGTGGCCCCCCTTGAGCCCGCTGACGGAAACCGCCAGTCCGGCGCCCGCTTCGATTCCGCCGCGCACCAGCGGCACGTACACGCGGGTGTCCCCGCCGCCGGCGCAGCCGATCGTGATGACGCCGTCTTCTTCGGACTCGAGATTGATCAGCAGACGGCTTTCCAGGAAATCAGTCGACAGTTCCTTCGCACCCGTGAGTCCGGTCTCCTCGTCCACCGTGTACAGAAACTCGAGTGGGCCATGCTCCAGGTCGTCGGCCTCCATGATCGCCAGCATCGCGGCGACGCCGATTCCGTTATCCGCCCCGAGCGTCGTTCCGTCGGCCGACAGCCACGCGTCGTCCCGTAGCGGCCGGATTGGATCGGTGGCGAAGTCGTGATCGGTGCCCGTGTTCTTCTCCTGCACCATGTCGAGGTGCGCCTGGAGAACGACTGACGCCGCAGCCTCGCGTCCCGCCGTGGCCGGCTTGCGGACCACCACGTTTCCGGCACCGTCCTCGAGCGCCGCCAGCTCCGCGGCGGACGCGATCGAGAGCACATACTCGCGCGCCTGGGCTTCGTGTTTGGATCCGCGGGGGATGGTCAACAGACGGTCGAAGTGCCGCCACAGACCATGCGGTTGAAGTTCCGAGACAAACGTCATGATTGCAGGTCTCCCGAGCAGAGTTCGTTCCGCCGGGAGCTTACTCCCGTCTGTGGTCCTCGTCCACGTCACGCCGATCCGATGTCCGATCTGGAACCTCAGGTGTACGTTCCTGCATGAAGAAGATCTTGATCTCGATAGCCCTCCTGGGCCTCGTCGGATGCGCCTCGGCTACGAATTTCCGGGAGTCGAATCGGCAGAACCTCGAGCGCCTCGCGGTTGGTATGGACCGCCAGGACGTGCTCGACCTCATGGGCGTCGGCGAGCAGCGTCAGTTCACCGGTTCGGAGACCGATGGCCCGATCGGGACGGGACGCGACTCGATGGGCGTGATGTCCGTGCAGATTCCGGTCGGCGGCAACCGGCCCGTACTCTACAATCCGCACCGCGGCGAGCTCTACAACGCGGACGACTCATCCTGGGAAGTGCTCTACTACTACACTAGGGTCGCACACAATGACGGGATGGTCACCGAGGACGAGCTGACCCCGATTGTGCTACGCGACGATGTGCTCATCGGATGGGGGTGGCCCTTCTGGGCCCGCCAGGTGCGCGACTACGGAGTTCCGGCCGAACTCCCGGATCCCCTGCCCGAGGCGTCGACCCAGCGCTGAGGGCCCCCTCAGGTCCCGACGATCGTGTCGATCTCGTCCATGATCGAGGTCATCCGGCGCATCAGAGCTTCATAGGGCTCCGGCGCCGCCAGATCCACCCCAGCCGCGACGAGCTGCTCGTAGGGATACTCGCTGCCGCCCGAGGCGAGAAGTGCCAGGTACCGGTCCGCAGCCCCGGACTCACCCTGCCGCAGTCGTTCCACCAGCAGGGATGACGCGGCTACGGACGTGGCATACTGGTACACATAGAAGTTGTAGTAGAAATGCGGGATGTAGGCCCATTCAACGGTGTAGTCGTCGGCGATGTGGAGGACGCCCTCGTCATGCCCGTGATAGGCGCGAAGCAGCTCGGCGTACATCGCCGTGAACCGATCGGCCGACAGCGTGTCACCGCGCTCGACGACTTCGTGGATCTGCAGTTCGAACTCGGCGAACATGCTCTGCCGGAAGAACGTGCCACGGAGGCCCTCGAGCTCGCGACCGAGGTAGTACAGCCGCTCCTCGTCCGTCTCGACGTCGTTCAGCACCCGGTCGAGAAGTAATGCCTCGTTGTAGGTCGAGGCGATCTCCGCGGTGAATATGGAATAGTCGGCGTTGGCGAACGTCTGCGCACGATTCGCGAGATACGAATGCAGCGCATGCCCCCATTCGTGCGCGAGGGTGGATACCGAGTCATAGTTGCTCTGGTAGTTCATGAGCACGTAGGGGTGCGCGTCGTACACGTGCCCGTTCATGTAGGCACCGGAGCGCTTACCCGGCCGTGGATCTACATCCATCCAGCGGTCCGCGAGACCGCGTTCCATAGCGGCCGCGTACTCTTCGCCGAGCGGCTGCACGGATTCGACCACCAGGCGCTTCGCCTCGTCGATGTCGTAGCTGCGGTCGGAGCGCACGAGCGGAGGATACACGTCGAAGTACTGGAGCTCGTCCAGCCCCAACAAACGTCGTCGCAAACCAAAGTACCGATGGAGCACCGGCAGGTGCCGACGAGCCTGGGCGATCAGCTGGTGATAGACGCCCTCCGGAATCCGGTTTCCGTCCAGCGCCCGGGCGAGAGCACTCGGGTACTTACGGATACGCGAGTAGAAGACGTCCTTCTTTACCTGCGCGAACAGTGTCGCGCCGCAGGTGCGGGCATAGGCTCGCCACACTTCGAAGAAGCGGTCGAACACGAGTTGCCGGTCGGACCGTTCGACCGACGCCCTATGCTTTCCGAACGCCGATTGATCCAGGCGAACTTCCGACCCGTCGGAGAGTGCGACGGTCGGCCACGGCAGGTCGGCGTTCGCCAGCATCCCGTAGATCGTCTCCGGCGCGTCAGCGATCAGCCCGGTCGAGGCAACGATCTCCTCCTCGGCCGCTCCCAGCGTGTGCGCACTGCGTCGCAGGATGTCATCCAGGGCATGGCGATACTCCTGCAGTCCGGGCGTCGTCTCGATCCAACCCTCCACGGTGTCCCGGCCCAGGGCGAGGATCTCCGGTTCGAGATAGCTGGAAGCCTCGGAAAGCCGGGTAGCTACCAGGTGGGCCCTGCTCTCCATCTCGGCGGTTTCTCCCACGCGCATGTCTTCGTGATAGCGCATCGACGCGTAGGAGGACGCGGCGTAGAGCGTCTTGACGAGTCCGTAATTCGTCTCGAGACAGGCCAGCAGGACATCCGGCCCTTCGAGAAGGCGAGCGCGAAGCCCGGCCAGGAGGTCGACGTTCGCGTCGCGT
>JARFPW010000176.1 GCA_029288095.1 Gemmatimonadota bacterium | reverse complement strand
CTTAATGCGTGAATTCGGTGAGTCTTCCGTGAACTTCACGGTTTCCGTGTTCACGAACGATCCGTGGCGGCTTCGGTTGCTGCGTTCACGGCTCAATCACGCGATCTGGGATGCGCTCCGCGACGCCGATGTTACCATAGCGTTCCCGCAGATGGACGTGCACTTCGATCCACCGGTGACCGCCGCGCTGGCGACGGTCACGAACAAGGCGGACTAGGTCACTCGCGCTCGCTTCGCCCAGCTGTCCCGCAGCGGGACGATCCGGTTGAACACCAGACTACCAGGCTCCGACGTGACGGGATCGGAGGCGAAGTACCCGGTCCGCTCGAACTGATATCGGGTTCCTGCGGGGTCATCCGCAACGGCCGGTTCGATGCGAGCGCCCGTGACCACGATCCGCGACTCCGGGTTTAGATGGTCGGTGAACGACGCCCCCTCTTCGACGTCGTCGGGGTTTGGGACGGAGAACAACCGATCGTACAGGCGGACTTCGCACGGCAGGCTGTGGTCGGCGGACACCCAGTGGATCGTGCCCTTGATCTTCCGGCCATCCGCCGGGTTGGCTCCCAGCGTATCCGGATCGTGGGTGCAACGAAGCTCGACGACCTCGCCGGTTGCTGGATCCTTCACGACTTCGTCGCACCGGACCACGTACGCGTTGCGCAGGCGTACTTCGACGCCGGGTGACAGGCGCCGGAACTTCCGCACGGGTTCTTCCATGAAGTCGGCGCGCTCGATCCACAACTCACGCGTGAACGGCATTCGGCGGGATCCCGGCTTTCCTACGTCGTGCGGAAACTCCGGCGCATCGATCCACTCGACGGCGTTTTCGGGGTAGCTCGTGATCACGACACGCAGGGGATCGAGCACGCACAGCCGCCGGGGTGCCGTCCAATTCAGCGTGTCACGGATGGCGAATTCCAGCTTCCCGTAGTCGACGCGGCCGTCGACATCGGCGACGCCGATCATGTCACAGAATGTGCGGATCGCCTCCGGTGGTACGCCTCGCCGCCTGAGGCCCGCGATCGTCGGCATCCGCGGATCGTCCCACCCGTCCACGAATTCTCCGTCCACGAGCTGAATCAGCTTGCGCTTGCTGACGACCGTGTAGTCGAGATTGAGGCGCGCGAACTCGGTCTGTTCAGGCCTCGGATGCTCGATCCCGACGGCGTCGAGCACCCAGTCGTAGACTTCACGGTTATTCCGGAACTCCAGCGTGCACAATGAGTGCGTGATGTCCTCGATCGCGTCTTCGAGACAGTGGGCATAGTCGTACATCGGATAGATGCACCACTCGTCTCCCGTGCGGTAGTGGTGGGCGTGCCGGATGCGGTACAGCAGCGGATCACGCATCAACATGTTCGGGTGCGCCATGTCCGCCCGACCCCTCAAAACGTGCGCACCGTCGGGGAACTCGCCCGCCCGCATGCGGCGAAACAGATCCAGGTTCTCCTCGACCGCTCGATCACGGTAAGGACTATTGCGGCCGGGTTCGGTTACGGTCCCCCGGCTCGCGCGCATTTCATCCAGTGTCTGGCTGTCGACATAGGCCTTGCCCTCACGGATCATCTGCTCCGCCCACTCGTACATCTGCTCGAAGCAGTCCGAGGCGTGGAGCTTCTGCGTCCATTCGTAGCCGAGCCACCGGATGTCCTCGGCCATCGCATCGGCGAACCGCTCGTCCTCGGTCTCGGGGTTGGTGTCGTCGTAACGGAGATTGCACGTCCCGCCGAATTCCTCGGCAATGCCGAAATTCAGGCAGATCGACTTCGCATGGCCGATGTGCAGGTACCCGTTGGGTTCCGGCGGAAACCGGGTCGCCACCCGGCCGCCGTACTTCCCGCTCTCCAGGTCGCTCACGACCATGGCGCGGATGAAGTCGTTTCGGCCGGTCTCGGCCGGAGGCTGTTTGCTGGACATGCGCGACAACCTGCCGCCGGGACTCCCTCCTGCCAAGCTGGCCGCGCCGATGGAGTCCCCAATCTGGCGATCCGGCCCGGGCGGAATTACCGTCGGGCGGAGGCACCACCGTGGACCAGGAGGATGGATGAGCAGGACGAGGAAACGATTCGGGCGCGTCAGCAGGCTGTTGGCGACGTCACTTGGCGCCGCCATCCTGGCTTCCGGGTGTGTTGCCGGATCGGAGGCGAGCCAGGAGCCGACCGCAGAGGCCCGGGCTATTGCCTCGGACACGACGATCCCGGCGGCCATCCTCGGGCAGGGCGCCGACCCCAGGGGCGAGGCCGTGCACTACCTGGAGGCCGACCCGGCGACCCGGGGATATGTAGCGGTCCCCGAGGGAGAGGGTCCGTTTCCCGCGATCATCCTGATCCATGAGTGGAACGGCCTCGTCGACCGCGTCCGGCAGGTGGCCGACGCGCTGGCGGACGAGGGGTATGTGGCGTTCGCCGCAGACCTGTACCATGGTCAGACGGGCACCAGTCGCGCCGAGAACGTCGCCCTGATGCAAGAAGCGCGGGCCGACCCGGCAGCGATGATCGCCAATCTGGATGCGGCTACCGCCTGGTTGAAGGCACGTCAGGACGTGACCGGCCGAGTGGGCGCGGTCGGCTGGTGCTTCGGCGGGGGCGTCGCGCTGAGCTTCGGACTCGACGGCGTCGATCACGAGGCGACGGCTATATTCTATGGGAGCCTGATCGATGACCCGGAACGGCTCGCAACGCTCAGCCACGAGGTGTACGGAACGTTCGGCGAGCTCGACAACGGGATCCCGGAGGCACAGGTCCGCGCGTTTGCGGAAGCGCTCCAGCAGGCCGGGATCGAGAACGACATCCATGTCTACGAGGGCGTCGGCCATGGGTTCTGGTTATGGGTGGAGCGCGATCCCGATGCGGCTACCGAACCGGCCCGTGATGCCTGGCGGCGGCTGCGCGACTATTTCGCCCGAACTCTAGGCGACTGAGAAAGGGAGGCACGCATGGCGACTTCCGGCGGCACGACAGGTGCGAAGAGCGGCACAATGACCTGGCTGCTGGGCGGCATCGTGATTGGGATTCTGGGCACGATATTCCTGCCGCGATTTGTAGCTCCATACCTGCCCGACACGTTGCGGGGTGAGCAGAAGGAAGTGGCCGGAGTCGTCGAGGCGAAGTCGGCGGAAGTCGATCGGCTGTTGCTCACCGTCGGCAGCGACATTGGCGCGATGCTGGTGACGTACTCGAAAGACGTGGCCGAAATCGACCTGCTCGTCGACGTAGGCGACAGTGTGGTGCTGGTGGTGGACGAGTACGCGCCGTTCGTCGATGACGCGAAGATTCGACGGGTCACCAAGGGGAATGGCCGGGCTGCGATCAGGGACACGGGCGCCGATGACCCGCCGCCCGAACCGGCCCAGGAGTCAGCCGTCGACGAGTCGCAGACGGGGGACGCCGACGAAAGCGAAACGGCGTCCGAACCAGCCGTGGTGGACGACAACCCGTGAGTGGATCCAAGCTGCCTCAGGCCGACCAACGGACAAACGGGGGGCCGCTGACCGGGCGCCAGGTCCGGGACTCGGTCGTCGTGCGCTTCGCAGGAGACTCCGGCGACGGCATGCAGACCGCCGGTGCCCAGTTCGGGATCGAGGCCGCGCTCGCAGGTAGGGACATATCAACCTTCCCGGATTATCCGGCGGAAATCCGTGCGCCTGCGGGCACGACGTATGGGGTGTCGGCGTTCCAGGTCCACTTCGGTTCGCAGGACGTAAAGACGGCGGGCGATGAACTCGATGTTTTGGTTGCGCTGAACCCCGCCGCGCTCAAAGTGAACGTCGGCGACCTGGGGCTCGGAGGCACGATCCTCGTGGACCGGGGTGCGTTTACGGATCGCAATCTCAAGAAGGCGGGCTACGAGACCAGCCCGCTCGACGACGACAGCCTGGCTCCCTATGTCCTGATCTCTCTCGATATCACAGCCCTTACGCTACGGGCCGTCGAGCCGTTCGAGCTGTCGCAGAAGGATGCGGTACGGTGCCGCAACATGTGGGCGCTCGGCCTCGCACTGTGGATGTTCGACGGCGACAAGGAGGCGACCGTGGAGTGGGTCGCCAACAAGTTCGCCGGCCGCGGCAAGATCGCGGAAGCCAACGTCGCTGCGATCAGTGCGGGCAACGCGTTCGGAGAGACGGCGGAGATGCCGTCGATCGCTGCCGGATGGACCGTTGATCCGGCGGATCTGGACGAAGGTGTCTATCGGACCGTGAGCGGCACCGAAGCGCTGGCCTGGGGGCTGACCTCGGGCCTGGCGTCTTCGGGACTCGAGCGGATGATCTTTGCCTCTTATCCCATTACGCCTGCGTCGAATCTGCTGCACTCGCTCGCCAAGCTTCGCAGTCACGGGGTCGTAACGTTCCAGGCGGAGGACGAGATCGCCGCGGCCTGTGCCGCGATCGGCGCCTCGTATGGCGGGGCGCTCGGCGTAACGTCGAGTTCCGGCCCCGGAGTGGCGTTGAAAGGCGAAGCGATCGGCCTGGCGGTAGGCATCGAGCTGCCGCTGATCATCGTGAATTCGCAGCGCGCCGGGCCGTCGACAGGCATGCCCACGAAGACCGAGCAGGCGGACTTGTTCCAGGCACTGTACGGCCGCAACTCAGATGCACCGGCCGCCGTTCTCGCCCCGGCCACACCGACAGATTGCTTCGAGGTTGGCAGGGAAGCAGTACGGATCGCCACCAGGTTCATGACGCCGGTGTTCGTCCTCACGGATGCGTATCTGTCGAGCGCCGCTGAGCCGTGGCGGATTCCTGACGTGGACGGCATGCCTGACTTTCCCGTCGAGTTCCGCACCGACCCCGAAGGCTATCACCCGTTCATTCGCGACCCCGAGACGCTGGCGCGCCCGTGGGTGCGACCGGGGACCCCGGGACTCGAACACAGAATCGGGGGCATCGAGCGCGATGCCGATACCAGCAATATCTCGTACGATCCCGAGAACCACGATCGGATGACAGCGATTCGGGCGGAGCGGATCGAGCGAATCGCGCATTACATTCCGGAACAGTCCGTCGACGCAGGCCCGGAATCCGGAGCCCTCGCCGTCGTCGGTTGGGGTTC
>JARFPW010000150.1 GCA_029288095.1 Gemmatimonadota bacterium | reverse complement strand
CTTCTTCGGCGGGGTCCCGGAACAAGTCCGAGTCCAGAATCCCGGTTTCCAGACTAAAACCAGGCAGCGGGCGACTCAACAAGACCGCCGCCCAGCGCTTCCAGGCCGGAACATCCACTCGAGCCGCGACAAACGGAGTTAAGAGGACGAGGCCGGCAATCGAAGCGCCGCGCGTCTGAATCCAGCGCATGGCAATCAACCCACCGAGTGAGTGACCCAACAGGTAGTGAGGCGCGATCAACCCCAGCCGGTCGGCCGCCGCAATCATCTCATCCACGGCCCCGAGGTGGTCGGTCGCGAAGTCCGCGATGTGACCCCGGCGACCGGGCGATCGACCATGGCCGACCAGGTCGGCGGCGACTACATCGAAGCCGGCTTGGCAGACTACACTGGCAAGCCGCTCATAGCGGCCACTGTGCTCGTGCAGGCCATGCACACACAGCAGCGTGCCCAGAGCCTCGGACGAACTCCGACGCCAATGCCGCAGGTGGAGCCGACCAGGCATCCCGCCGGGGCTCACCCGCTCTCGCTATCGTTGCCTGCGGCGATCCCCTCAACCGCTTCCAGCACCGACTCTAGAGCAGCTCCGACCGCAGCCGCCCGGACCTCGTCCCGATCCCCCGTCGCCACGACGAGGCGGGTCACCGTACCCGCAGGTCCCGCCGTCCCGATCCACACCGTGCCCACGGGTTTATCCGGCGATCCGCCGGTCGGGCCGGCGACTCCGGTGATGGAAACGGCCCAGTCGGAACCCGAGCGCCGCCGAACACCTGTCGCCAGCGCTTCGGAGACCTCCGCAGACACTGCGCCGTGACGACTGATCAGTTCCGAAGGGACGCCGGCCAGTTCCGTCTTGGCGTCGTCCGAGTACGCTACGACCGAGCCCCAGAATACGTCCGACGCACCAGGTACTGCGGTGATCTCCCGACCCAGCCATCCTCCCGTACAGCTTTCAGCCGCTGCGAGAGTCTCATTTCGGTGACGCAATGTCGAGCACAGCTGCTCAGCCGGCGCCGCGAATTGGGCGTTCGGACATCTCACGTCTCGCCCTCTACCGACAGGCTGCGGAAGGCAACGAGATACACGACAAACGAATAGACGGTGAGTCCCAGCGCCGTGACGAGCGCCGCCGCAGTGAACCAACCGTGAAAGCTCTCCCAGACACTGTTCAATCGACCCGTCCAACCAGCAGCTATAACTTCCGTCCGGTAGGCCAACCACAGGATCATCGACCCGATGAAGACGTTCTGGGCAAACGCCTTGTATTTTCCAGCCTGCCTCGCCGGCATCACGATCCCGCGGCGTGCTGCCCGCATGCGCAAGAGCGTAACCGCTGCCTCCCTTCCGAAGATCACCACCAGGACCCACAGCCCGATACCGCCGAACAGAGGAAGCCGGCCGAGTTCAGGACGGGCGGAGGTCAACAGATAGAACGGGATCAGCGTGGCAACGAGAAGCAGTTTGTCGGCAATCGGATCAACCAGTTTCCCGAAGTCCGTAACCTCACCCCGCTGCCTGGCTAGGGCACCGTCCGCGAGATCTGACAAGGCAGCCACCAGGAACACAGCCATCGCCAGCAGTCGGCTACTCGTGTCCGATTGGAGGAGCAACAGCGTTGCGACCGGAGCGAGCGCGATCCGGAGTGTGGTGATGGCGTTTGGCAGGTTCACGTCCCGGATCTCTCCTCAGCAGCCGCTGACAGGACGTCAACTACGCGAACCGCGACTGCTGCGAGAGCCTCCATCACGCCACTCCCGTTCAACGCAGTCGTCTCGAACCACTGGCCGGCAGCTTGATCCAGGCCGAGGTCCGTTACCATCTCCTCCGTCGATCGGGCACCGGCGATATCTCGACGATTGAACTGGACCACGATGGGGCGATCCGGCTGTCCGATAGCAGCCAGGTGTCGGCGAAGCGATTCGAGGGCGGACCTGTTTTCTTCCTGTCGTCCGGGAGCGCTATCGGCAACGAACACGAAACCGTGGGCTCCGCGAACAACCGCGAGTGCGTTCTCGTTCAGGCGATCGTCACCCGGAAGGCCGACGAGGTGTAACCTGACCGGAACGCCATCGAGCGCTCCCATTTCAACCGTCATCAGGTCCATGAATAGCGTGCGCGAGTCCTGATCGGACGGCGTGAGAAGCGGGCCACACGATTTGGGATCGAGACCCGCGGCGATCGCCCTCAAGGTCTCCGTCTTCCCGCTTCCCCGGGGTCCCCAATACACGATTCGTGTAGGGATCTCTCGCACCGACCGACCCCCGGATTTCACGGATCAGGCCCCTTCGGCCGTCTCAGCTGCGAGATCGCTCTCCATTGCCGCCAGGATCCCGGCGGCACGTTTGCGCAACAGCGGTCGCTCCTCCCACGCGAGATAATCCCTCAGAAGCAGAACGTTGTCGACAGCGGGTTGACCCTTCAGGTACCCGAGGGCCGCGAGGCGCCGGAGCGGCTGCGGGCTGAACAGCTCGCGCTGGTGCCGGGCCATCTGATCGCGCGCCAGGTAGACGCCGACGACTCCGAGCACGGCCGCGCCAAGTAGCGCACCGAGTCCGATCTTGATGAGACGGCCGACCAACTCGTCAGACTCATCCCTTACGATGACCACGTTGTCTGGCATCTACATCTCCCTGCGGCCCGAGAATGCCTCTGCAATCGTGACGCCGTCGGCATACTCGAGGTCACCTCCAACTGGTAGACCGCGGGCGAGCCGTGTAACCCGGAGGTCCGGCAGCCCGGACGCCATACGATGAATGAAAGCCGCCGTCGCTTCTCCTTCAACACTCGGGTTCGTCGCGATGATCAGTTCGCGCACTCCGTTCTCCAACCGTCGCATCAGAGCGGCCATACTCAGTTCCTCCGGTCCGATGCCATCAAGTGGCGACAATCGGCCCCCGAGCACGTGGTACCGCCCCCGGAAACGACCGGATCCCTCGATCGCCGCGATGTCGGACGCCTCTTCAACGACACAGAGTTCCGCCGTGTCCCGGCTGCTGCTGCGGCAGAATTCGCACGGCTCATCGCTCGTCAGGTTACCGCACACGGAGCACGCCTTGACCTCGTCCACGACCCTGTCAATCGAGCGCGCTAGACGCCGCGAATCCTCCTGGGACCCTTTCAGCAGATAGTACGTCAGCCGTTGGGCCGTTTTGCGACCGACCCCGGGGAGACGACTGAACTCCTGAATCAGATCATCTATCGCCGACATGCCTCAGCTTCCGAACAACGATCCGAGCCCGGGAAGCGGCATGCCCCCAGTCGCCTGCCTCATCTCGGCCTCCATCGCTTCACGTGCCCGCTTCTGCGCCTGCGAGACGGCGGCCAGGACCAGATCCTCGAGCATTTCCACATCGGCGGGATCTACCGCGGCGGGATCGATGCGTACCCCGACCATGGTCCCCTTGCCGTCTACAGTCGCTTCCACGAGTCCGCCGCCACTGGTCACCGCGTGCGTCTGACGCTCCAGGCGCTCCTGCACTTCCGCCATACGCGACTGAAGCTGCGTGGACAGCTGCATGATCTGCTGGAGATTCTTGATGTCCAAGTACGTCTCCTAGTCCTTCAGCTCAAGGTCAAGTGTTTGTACCGCGTCGCGCAGGTTCGGGTCCGCCTCCATCATGCTCTCCAGGCGCTGCCGCTGCGCAGCCGCGGCGGTCAGGCGCTCCGGCCGCTGCGCGGACTCGACCTGCAGCGTCAATTCGTCGGGTAGCTTGCCGATACGGCGCGCCAGTTCGCGACGAAAGGTCCCGGACCGCACCGGATCATCGACGAACGCGCGGACCTCCTCAACCAGGCCCGGGACTACACGGGCTCTCACGAGGCCTTCCGGCGTCCCGTCAATTGCCGCGCCACTGAGTGCTATGGCCTCGGCGCCCAATCCCCTGCCCCGAAGCGCGGCGATGGTCTCGTGCCAGGCGAGACGCGCGTCTCCCTCTTCCGCCGGGGCCCCGGTATCCGGCGAGGGTTCGTCGGCCTGCGGCCGCTCGTCCGCCGGCGGCTTCCGCGCGGGCTCCGCCGCCGGGGCAGTCGGCTTCTCGGTTGGTACCACGGGTTTGCTGACGGCCGGCGGCTTCGGGTCGCGATCGACGATCGCACCAGGCGAACCCGACTGAGCCCCCGACTCGATAGCTTCTATCAATTCGGCAAACTCCACGAAGCTGGTCATGCTTGCCAACCGGAGCAGCAGCGCCTCGAGCTGGATCCGCGGCTGGGTGCTGCGTCGAAAACGACCCGACGCCTCGAAGTCCACTGTCGCCATCAGATACCGGATCAGGTCCTCCTCCAGAAACCCCGATGCAGCTGCCGAGAATGCGGATCGTGCCGATTCGGGCAGGTCCGTCGCAGCACCCTCCGGGTCCATCTTCAACCCGAGGAGCACCCGCCACGCCTCGCCGAGCCCGCGAACGAATTCGGCCAGGTCGTACCCTTCGTCGATCAGCTCCTGCACGAACGGGAACACAGCCGCCCGATTTCCCTCTGAAATCAGACGCGTGATCTCGAGGTACTTCTCGTCGGCAACGAGCCCGAGCATCCGCCGCACATCATCCGTCTCGACCCGGGCACCGGAAAACGACAACACCTGATCCAGCAATGACAGCGCGTCCCGGACCCCACCTTCCGCCCGTCGAGCTATCGGCAGGAGGGCAGACTCGTCAGCTTCGACGCCCTCCCGTGCGAGTACTTCGCGCAGTCGCGTCACCAGGTCCGCAACCGAGACGCGGCGGAAGTCGAAGCGTTGGCACCGTGACAACACAGGTGCCGCCGTCTGGCGAATCTTGCCCGGCTCGGTGGTCGCAAACACGAAGATCACACGGGGCGGAGGCTCTTCCAGAGTCTTGAGCAGCGCATTCCACGCCTCGCGCGTGAGCATGTGCGCCTCGTCGACGATATACACCTTGTAGCGGGATTCATCCGACGGGGCATACATCGCTCGCTCGCGCAGGTCCCGGGCGTCGTCGACTCCCCGGTTGCTGGCGGCATCGATTTCGACGACGTCGAGGGCCGTACGACCGGCCCAGATACTCTCGCAGGACTCGCAGACGCCACACGGCTCACCGCCCGCCTGGTCGGGGCAGTTGAGCGCCATCGCCAGAACCCGGGCGGCGGTCGTCTTACCGATTCCTCGGGAGCCGCAAAACAGGTAAGCGTGCCCCACCCGACCAGACTCAACGGCGCCCCGCAGGGTCGAGGCGACATGGTCCTGGCCCACGAGTTCTGCGAATCGTCGGGGACGGTGACTGCGTGCGAGAGCCGTGCGATACATGCCGGCCAAGCTACCGATCGGTGTGGTCGGGGGAAAGCGGCCGGGACGCGTGTCGGAAGCGAGTTTTACGCGCGAAACCCCAGGCGAGCCGTGGCGACCTTCACGAACTTACCGCTGCTACCTTCACGGTCCTGACGGGGTTCGTTAGCTCCAGCCCCACGGGCCTGGGGCGAGGAAAACCTAGGCGCCACAGAGTGCGCGGTCAACGAACTCGCGGTCCCCTACACATCGTCTGCACTGAACGCTGCACGGATGTGCTCGACCTCGGGCGAACGGCCGGCCAAGCGCCGGACAGCTACGGCGTCGAAGCGGTATTCCTCGGCCCTCTCGGCGCTCGTGGCAATCCACCGCGCGGCGGCGATTCGGAGATTGCGTCGCTTGCGCCGGTCGATGGCCTCCAGCGGGTCCTGTGGCCCCGGCGACCGGGTCTTGACCTCCACGAAGGCGATCGCCGAGCCATCGCGAACGACGAGGTCAATTTCGTATCGTCCTGCCCGCCAGTTTCTCGCGAGGATCCGGCAACCGGCGCTGCGCAGGTGGGCCGCAGCCAACTCCTCCCCCCAACGTCCCGAGTCTTTCATGCCTATGGGAGGCAAGCCACGTCATCGCGCGATCAAGCCGCCCCCGCCTCACCTGTCGGGAGTGCGTGACTCCAACCCTCGGACGCCAACTCCGTACGTCCACCGAATCCGGCGGCTCGCACCAGTGCAACGACGTCGGCGGCAGCGCGGAATTGCGGGTAGACGTGAGTGAGCAGCAGCAGGCCGGCGGACGCTTCGGTCGCGAACTTCGCCGTCGTTCGGGGAGACAGGTGATTGGCGCCAACCAGTTCGTCGGGAAGTGAGCACTCGCACACGAACAGATCGCAACCGGCAGCGAAAGCGCCGAGTTCGACCGCCGGTCCGCTGTCTCCGGTATACACCACGGACACGCCTTCTCCTTCGAGCCTGAGTGCCTGGCTCTCTTCCGTATGAGGCGTCGAGGTCGTGGTGAGCAACACGTCGTCTCGAATCGTGTGGCTGCTTCCCGGCTTGATTTCCGAAATCTCAAGGGGGAAGCCGGGATCGACCATGTAAGGGCCGAGGGCATCGGCCAGACGGCGGAACATCGAGCGTGTTCCAGGAGGGCCCCAAACCGTCAGGGGCCGGGTCCGACGATCGGGGAGCAGCCCATGTGTCAGCGAGAACAGGAGCCCGGGCAGACCGCCCACGTGGTCTGTGTGAAAGTGGGTCAGCAGAATGTCGGTGATACCCGCCCAATCGATGCCCAGAACGGCCAGCGTTCGCACGGTGCCGGGGCCGCAATCGAGCAGAGCCGACACGGAACCGCTCTCCAGAAGGTACGACGAGCCCCCGGTTGCAGCCTCGGGCACGACAGTGCCGCAGCCAACAACCGTGAACCGGGCACTCACACGGCGGCCGCCTTCGGAAGACTCTTCAGGTCCAGCGCCACCAGCGTGCTGACACCCGGCTCCTGCATCGTGACTCCGTATATGTAATCCGCGACTTCGATGGTCCGTGCGTTGTGCGTAATCACCAGAAACTGGGTGTCCCGTTTAAACCGCTCGAGCATGGCCGTGAACCGACCGATGTTCGACTCATCCAGCGGGGCGTCGACCTCGTCCATTACGCAGAACGGGCTCGGCTTGGCCAGGTAGATCGCGAACAACAGGCCGAGAGCGGTCAGCGTGCGCTCGCCGCCCGACAGCAGGTGAATCCGCTGCGTCCGCTTCCCCCGCGGACTCGCCGAGATTTCGATCGCCGAGTCGAGAGGATCATCGGGGCTTTCAAGCCACACGTCGGCCTCTCCCCCCTCGAACAACGTGATGAATATGACACGGAAGTTCGCCCGGACCTGCGTGAACACGTCCTGGAACGCTTCCGACGCCGTCTCGTTGATGCGGCGGATCGAATCGTGGAGGTCCTCACGCGCCGATATCAGATCTGCGCGCTGGGCCTCCAGAAAGTCCAGTCGTTCCTTTTCTTCCTCGTATTCAGCCGCGGCAAGCATGTTGACCGGACCGAGAGACGCAAGCTTCGTTCGTACCTCCAGGAGCTCGGCCGCCCAGTCATCGATGCTCCCGTCGGGCGGGGCAGCCACCTCGCGGCGCAACTCTTCGAGCGAACGTTCCCATTCGACTTCGATGCGCTCTCGAATTGCGGCGCTCTTCCCGTGCAATTCGGTCCTCTCGAGTTCCAGTGCATGCCGCTGCTCCGACGCCTCACGCTCGCCGGCCCGGGATACCCTGAGCGCCGCCTCCCTGCGCTCCAGTTCCTCGCGCCTCTCATCGAGCTTCTCCATCCGCCCACGGACATCGGCCTCGAGCACTGATCGCAATCCGAACAGCTCCTCGAGTTCTTCCTCGCTGCCCGACAGTTGCGTGGCACCCTGCTCGATGACCCGTCGGCGGTCGGCGAGCTCTGCCTCGAGCCGCGTGCTGCGCTCCCCGAGCTCGGCAAGCAGGTCGTCGGCACGGCCGACCCGATCGCTCTCAGCCCGGTGCTCCGCCTCGCGGCGAGCTATGCGCAGCTGCAGATCCTGCAGGACGTCGCGCTCCGCCTCCCACACTCCGGTGGCAGCCATCAACTCCGCTCCCAGCTTGGCGAGCGCCTCCTCCTGGCTGCCGCGGCGTCCTGTCAGCTCCGCCAGCCCGTCAGCATCCTCGTCCGGAGCGTCGGGACCATCTGTGGATGGGTCGCCCAGATTTTCGATCCACTCGTCCAGCTCCTCAATGCGGCGCTCGGTGCGAGCGAGACGGTCCCGTATAGTCTCGCTGTGTGCCTCCGCCTCCCTCTCGGTCTTGGTGAGGACCTCCCGTTCCCGGTCGAGCGACGCTGTGCGTTCGGCCAGCATGCGAGCATCGGCTTCCAGTCCGTCGAGGGCGGCGCGCAGTTCACTGCACTCCGACTCCAGCTCCGCACGACGTGCCTCCAGTTCCTGATGCTCAGTCCGGCGGCGCAGCATCCCTTTGCTCCCGGACGGCTGGCCGAGGCGCACGGCACCCAGTGAATCGCGTCCGCTTCCGTCCCCCGCCACCCAGGCTCCCGATCCGGGCACGAATGAGTCACCGGACGCCAGATCAACTTCGGCGAGTAACGAGCGAATCCAGCTCTCACCTGCTCCCCGCGCTTCTACTTCTGCGTTCAACGCTCCGCCGGCTCCGGGCCGGGCGGGTCCTGGATCCAGCGGCAGCAGCACGAGGCCGTCGGTCTCTTCACGGCCTGAAAGCCACGAGCGAACGCCCAGTACGGATTGCCAGTCGTCGACCACGACGCCGAACAGCAGCGAGCCGAGTTGAGCCTCGACTGCGCGAGTCAGGTGGGGCGGGACGTCCATGTACTCCGCCAGCACGCCTCTTACGCCTGGCACTCGCTTGCGATCGGCCTGCAGCCGCGCCACGATCGGCGGGAGATCGTTGCCGGCCGAGAGCATTCCAGCCAGCCCCCCGGCGCGAGCAGACACGGATGCATGTTCACCCTCGAGCGAGGATAGTCGTTCACGCAGCGACCTCGTTTCGTCGCGTGCCGCACGCAGGCCCGTCCGCGCTTCTTCGAGCCTCTGGTTGTGGTCCTCCCGGGCCTGCCGCGCCGTCTGCAGCCGCTCGGCCGCGGCATCCGCCTCACCTGCCAGATCGACCACTGCCTGGGTCGCCTCCACCCGCTCGGCGAGCCGGAGACGGC
>JARFPW010000092.1 GCA_029288095.1 Gemmatimonadota bacterium | reverse complement strand
CCTGAAGGGTGCCTGCCTCACCGCATACCTCCAGGTCGTGCTCGATGTCGATCAGCTGCCGCAAACCGTGTCGGACGACCGGATGGTCATCGATCAGCAGGATTCTCGCCTTGTCAGCCGCGTTCATCAATCTGTATTCGTCAGAAGTTCTGCTGCGTGAGGCCGCAGCGTAGAGTCCGGGACCAGGCACTGCAACAGCGTGCCTCCCGTTTCACGGCGTTGCACTTCGAGGTCGGTCTGGAGCTCGCGAGCACGGTGACGCATGCTGCGGAAGCCCACACCTTCTCGAAGCTTACCGTCGCCAGGCATGCCGATCCCGTCGTCTTCGACTGAGAGCAGAACCCCGTTTGACTCGGCATGCAGACGGATCGTGACGTGATCGGCCGCGCCGTGACGTACTGAGTTCGTAACTGCCTCACGGGCTATGCCATACAGGTGCGTCGCGGCCTCAGCCCGGCCGATGCGTATCCGGGCGTCAATGTCCGCCCGGACGGGAAGCTGAAACAGGAGTGACGCTGTCTCAGCCAGTTCCTCGAGAGCATCGCCGAGCCCCCGATCAACCATCGGAATCGGAAACAGTCCTCTCGCCAGGAACCGCGTTTGGCTGAGCGTCACCGTGGCAGTCTCCCGGAGATCCCGGATCCAATCAGCCTCCGGAGCGTCCCTGGCCACGAGCTTCTGCTCGAGAGCCTTTGCCATCAGTGCCAGACCGGTCAACTGCTGACCTATGCCGTCGTGCAGGTCCCTGCCGAGTCGCTCGCGCTCGCGTTCGGATATCTCCAGGACCTCCTGCTGGAGACTGACGCGATCCGATATGTCTCTGGAGTTGACGACTACGACAGTCCTGCCCGCGAGTTTCCAGGCCTTGCCAACGGATTCGAAGGAACGCCAGGTGCCGTCAGCGTGGAGACCGCGAAACTCGGTCGTCACTGCCGCGGGAAACGGAGCAACGGTAGCTCTGCCCAAAGCGCCTCTGACGCGCTCACGATCCTCCGGATGTACGTACTGGAACACCTCCTCGCCCATGCGTTGCCGGGCCGGGTATCCGAGCGTGCGTGAGAACGCAGGGCTCTGGTAGACGACGCGCCCGTCCTCGTCGACGATCGTGACGATGTCGAGGGAATTCTCGACGATCGACCGGAAAAGGACCTCGCTCTCCTCCAGGGCTTCCTGGGTTCGCTTGAGGTCGGATATGTCTCGCCCTACGGATTGCATCTCGACGAGCTCGCCGGTGTCGTCGAACACCCCACGATCCGTCCACTCCTGCCAGGTGACCCTTCCGTTCGGATGCACCGAGCGATGCACTCCATTGGACACTGGATTGCGTATCGTCGTGTTCTTGATCCTCTCCCAGACTTTCTGCCGATCGTCTTCCGCGATCAGTGGGAGGAAGCTCGTCCCGAGGAGCTCCTCGCGCGTCTGACCGTAGTAGTTGGCGTAGGCTTCATTCACGAAGGTTCGCGTCCCGTCGGGAAGCCAGCGGACAATGAACTCGGTCTGGGCATCGACGACGGCTCGGTATCGTTGCTCGCTCGCGCGCAGGTCGCGCGATCTCTCCTGGGCGAGCCTGAGCAGCGCGGTCTCCTGCCGAATAAGGAGGATAAAGCCGACGAAGACTAGACTCCCCGCTGCCGGGAACACGAACCAGCCCAGGTTCAGGTGCAGGAAGGTCATCATCGACACGGTGTCCAAGGAAGACGCGACGACCGGCAGGACCAGCAAGATGCAGAGATCTGCGAAGTAAAAGGCGCCCACCAGGCCAAGGCCGGCGGTGATGAAGACCGCGCCGGCACTCCGAAGCCCGCCCTTGTGACTCCGGCGAAGCCAGACGATCGCCAGAACGGACAGCGTCACGACCACCAGGTCGATGAAGCTCATAATGGGGACGGATTGCGAGATCATCTGCTCTCCAGTGCTAGCTCGCGATGTATCTTGGAGTCTAACGGATCAGACCGGATTCCGGCGAGTGGTGCCTATCCCGGGCATCTCCCCAGGCAGCGTCCCGCGGGCACAGGCTGATGTCTAGTAGAATTTCAGATAGGAATATCGTATACTGCTAAGGGATTATTTTGAGAGTAGATAGGGGCACGGACAGCTACGTTGTATAACCTGAAGTTCGATCTCATCAGTCCCACCGCTTCGATCTGGCGAGCCGAGCGAAAGGGCGGCACTCGCGGTCCTCGCGTATTCCGGTTCTCGATGCTCCCGAGCCTGGCTGTAGCCGCTTCAATGCCCGACGGCGTTGAGACCCGAATCATCGACGAGAACGTGGAACCCGTCGACTTCGACACGGACGCCGACCTGGTCGGGATTTCGTTCATGACGTTCCTCGCACCGAGGGCGTACGAACTCGCCGCCAGGTTCCGCGATCGTGGCAAGACGGTGATCTTCGGCGGCTATCACCCTTCCTTTATGCCGGACGAAGCGATCGCTCATTGCGATGCACTGTGCGTGGGTGAGGCCGAATACAACGTTCCGCGCATGATCGCGGACTTCCGCGCCGGCAACCTCAAGCCGATCTACCGAAGCACGCCCGTTGACCTGTCCGATCTACGTTTGCCGTCGGAGGACCTGCTGCAGGGCAAACACTACCTCACGCCCAACGTCCTGCAGGCCACTCGCGGCTGTCCCTATCGCTGCAAGTTCTGCTCGATCGCGGCCTTTCACGACTATCAGATCCGAACCCGTCCGGTGGATGCCGTCCTCGACGAACTTCGGAGGTTGGGGCGCCAGGTGGTGTTCATGGACGACAATATCATCGGGGACCGCGACTACGCGCTCGAGTTGTTCAATGCCATGATCCCGCTGCGGAAGCGCTGGTTCAGCCAGTGCGGGATCCACATCGCGGATGACCCGGAGCTTCTCCGCGCGGCCGTGAGGAGTGGGTGCGGCGGATTGTTCGTAGGCCTGGAATCGTTATCGCAGGAGAACCTGAGTAACTGGACGAAGGGGCCCAATCGGGCGACCGAATACGTGCGGCAGATCCAGCGTTTGCATAGTAACGGGATCGGTGTCTACGCAGGTTTTGTTTTCGGAAGCGACGGCGATTCGCCCGCTGTCTTTCGGCAGACGCTCGAATTTCTCGACGAGGCCCGCATCGACGCCCTGCAGGCCACCCGACTGACCCCGTTTCCCGGCACTCCCTTGTTCGACGAGATGGACCAGGCGGGCCGCATCTTCGATAGGGACTGGAGCCACTACAACTTCGGGCATGTCGTATTTGAGCCGCTTCACATGAGCCGGGAGAACCTGGATCGCGGTGTCGCCTGGGTTCTACGTCAGTTCTACTCGCGCCGTCGGGTGACGCGCCGGCTGGCTGGAGAGGCTCGTTACCTGGCCCCCTCAACGATCGCGCGCGGAACAGTTCCCCTGAACCTGGGCTACCGGGTCCGTCTTGGTCGTGACGGGACGTTCGACAAGGGTAGGCAATTCGCCGCGTGAGCGACCGACGCGCGCCTGCGGTTCGGGCCTGAGTTGGTTTTAGGCACACTACGGTGCGGCTCGACCGAGTGAGTCGAGTCGCTTAACCCTCCTCCCGAGGGATAGATCGATGAGAATGGGACGCATCACCATCCTGCTGAGTTTGTCCGGCCTGCTGTTCACTGGAGGACCCGTCGTAGCCCAGGAAACCTCCGATTGGGTTGATCGGGTGAAGATCAGCGGTTGGGCGTTCGGTGACTACTACGACGTGGCCGCGAATCACGAGTCGGAACTCGAGGGAAGGAACGGTTTCTGGTTTCGCCTGATTTACCTGACGACCGATTTCGAGGTCGACGAGGACGTCGACTTCCGGCTCACGTTTGAAGGCAGTTCGCCGGGTGATTTTTCATCGGCCTCAAATATGGAACCGCTCGTCAAGGATGCGTGGGTGCGATACCAGCCCGGCGAGCACGGTGTGTACCTCGGCCTGTCGGCAACGCCGACCTGGGGCACCGTCGAGAAGGAGTGGGGTTACCGAGCGGTCGAGAAGACTCCGCTCGACCTTCAGCGGATGGGCTCGTCGAGGGACTTCGGCTTAGCCGTCAAGGGAGCACTCGATAGCGACGGGAAGGTCTTCTACCACGCGATGGTCGGTAATGGTGCGAGCACGGGGACGGAGACGAATCCCGGGAAGGCCGGGTATCTCGCTTTGGGCGTGAAGCCGGCCGACGGGTTCACGTTCGAGATATACGGCGACCTCAACAACCTGCCTGGCGACACCGACAAGTACACACTGCAGGCGTACGGCGGGTGGCACAATGACCGCGGCCGACTGGGCGTACTGTACGCCCGTCAGTGGATTGAAACCGGGCCGAGCACGAAGATAGACCTCGACGTGTTCTCGGTATTCGGTGTAATGGTGATCAACGAGCACGTCAGTCTCCTCGGCCGCTTCGATCGCCTGTTCGATCCCAATCCGTCCGCGGCTGGCATTTTGTATTTGCCGATGAGCCCGGACGCCAGGTCGACCTTCCTGCTCGCCGGAGTGGACCTGGCTGTATCCGATCACTTCAGCATCATCCCGAATGTCGAGGCGGTGTTCTATGATGGCGCCGGCACAGCCGAGGCGCCCGACACCGATGTCGTGCCGCGACTCACGTTTTCGTTGACGTATTAGGACCGGAGTGGAGCGATGAGGACGCAACGGTTGTCACGCATTCCCCTCGAGGGCATGATCGCCGGATCAATAGGATATCTCACGGTGGTGTTCATCGTTGGCGTTATGGATGTGATCGGTGGTCAATCTCTGTTCCATACGCCTTCTCTGCTGGGCCAGATCCTGATTGGAGGCTTCGGCGATCCAACACCGGGAGTCATCGCGGCAGGGCCGGTGTTCGCCTTCAACGGCGCCCATCTACTGACGTTTCTATTGATCGGGATAGTCGTGGCGTGGCTCGTGTTTGAAGTGGAGCTGCATCCCGTCCTCTGGTACGGCGCTTTCTTCGCGCTCCTGTGCGCGGGTCTCCTGAGCTTCCTGGTCCTATCCCTGGTCGGGGAACCGCACTCGAGCACACTTCGCAGCTCCGAGTTGATCGTCGCGAATGCCCTGGCGGCCGCGGCGATGGGCTTCTACCTGCACAAGGCCCATCCCGGATTGGGCGCGAAGATCAGGGAGCACGGCGACCCGGAGTAACGAGTGAGAGGAGTCTCGTCCGCTGATACCCTTACTCCTCGCGCGGCCGAAACTCCCCGGTAACCCGCATTTCGACCGGGTGCCCATGAACGGTAGATGGGATCGCCTCAACGAGCTCGTCCGTCCGCTGCGCTGGGGCAACGAACGCCCGATTGGCGTGGGCTGGTGTCGCGCGGGCAGACCGGGGATTTCTGCAGACGTTCCGAGCCCGGCACGATTGATGCTCGATAGTTCGCGAGATGTGCAGAACGGGTAGAGCTCGAACTTCTCGCTGGAGAGACAATTATGGGCAGAAATCAGCGCATTCTGGCAACAATCCTCATCATGAGCGCGTCGTTGCTCGTAACCAATCCGGTGAGCGGTCTCGCCCAGGGACGCGACAAAGGAGTTTCGGCGACTGCAACAGTTACGCTGTCGTCCGACATGCAGCTCGCGATTCGGAGCTTCTACTCAGCCCGCGGCGAGCGTAGCGTCAAGGCATTGCCCCCGGGCATTCGCAAGCGCCTCGCGCGCGGCAAGCCGCTTCCTCCGGGAATCGCGAAGACGCGAGTTCCGGACGGGCTCGAATCCCTGATCCGGGTGCCCGCAGGATACCAGATCGTGGAAGTCGGGTTGGATGTCCTTCTCGTCGAAGTTGCGACCGATATCATCCATGACGTGTTGATGGATGTCGTGACCTGATCGTCAGGTGCGACGACTGCCGTGCGCCTACGCTGCGTACGAACCTTTCTCTGCGACTCCATGCAGATTGCCGGCTGGATCCTTGAACAGCGCGAACGTAACAACGTCCGGCATTTCCGTTCGCGGCAGAACGACCTCTCCTCCGTTCGCTATTACTGCCGCCAGAGTCTCATTGATGTCGTCAACTCCCAGATAGAACACCGTGTCCTTGGGATCTTCGCGGATCCCACCGTGAAGCCCGCCCGTGGAATGCGACGCGATCCGGGCAGACTCATCTATGTCCCAACCAAACACCGTCTGAAAGAACGAAATGAGGTTTGACGCGTCGGGGCCGGCGATTTCGAAGTAGACGATGGGGCAGTTCATGGCGTACTCGCTCCAGCATGTTGATCGACCAGAATCTGGTTCCCGTCCGGATCGACAATCATGAAGCTGGCGGGCCCTGACGCCTGGTCCTCACTCACTTCGTTTAGAAACTCCACACCAAGCGTCTTCAGCTCAGCCTGGATGTCGCGGATGTCTGTGTACTCGTCCAGCTCTCCGGCATCTCTGTCCCAACCGGGATTGAAGGTGAGAATGTTCTCGCTGAACATCCCCTGAAACAACCCGATCGTTGTGCCGCCATTTCTG
>JARFPW010000079.1 GCA_029288095.1 Gemmatimonadota bacterium | reverse complement strand
GCTGATCCCGTTTCTCGAGCACGACGATGCGAACCGCGCCCTGATGGGCTCCAACATGCAACGGCAGGCCGTGCCGCTGTTGTTCCCGGATGCTCCGCTGGCCGGAACCGGCCTGGAAGAGAAGGCGGCCGCCGACTCGGGGGCCGTGGTTACGGCCGAGCGCTCTGGTACCGTCGAGAAAGTCACGGCCGAGGAAATCGTCATCGACACCGGTGCCCTGCGGGGCAAGGCGGCAAACGCGCCGCTCGCGAGGCTTTCCCAGTATGACCGGTACTCGCTGAAGAAGTTCTGGCGTACGAATCAGGACACGGCGATCAACCAGCGCCCGATCGTCGATGTGGGACAGAAGGTCAAGGTGGGCCAGGTGCTGGCCGACGGTGCCGCGACAGATCACGGTGCGCTGGCGCTCGGCCGCAATGTCACCGTGGCGTTCATGCCGTGGTACGGCCACAACTTCGAAGACGCGATCGTGATCAGCGAGTCGCTGGTCAAGACCGACGCCTTCACGTCGGTCCACATCCAGGAGCTGGAACTTCACGTCCGGGATACGAAGCGGGGCACGGAGGAAGTAACGGCAGAAATCCCGAACGTGGCCGAGGAGGCACTGGTCGATCTCGACGAACGCGGGATCATCCGGATAGGTGCGGCGGTCAAGACCGGCGACATCCTGGTAGGGAAGATCACGCCGAAGGGCGAGACGGAGCTGTCACCCGAAGAGAAGCTGCTCACTGCGATCTTCGGCGAGAAGGCTAAGGACGTGAAGGACAGTTCGCTTCGTGTTCCACCTGGCGTCGAGGGAACGGTGATCGACGTCAAGATCTTCTCGAGGCACATCGACGATCCGTTGCTCGAACGCGAGCATGGCGAGCGCATCGGGAAGCTGCGTGAGGGCGAGCGTGAGGAGATTGCGCGCATCGTCGAAGCGAGAGACGAAGAGCTGCGCGGCGCCCTGGAAGGCCAGACAGTTGCCCTGTTCCTGAAGCGGGGAACGATCGAGGCCCTCCTCAAGGAAGGCAAGAAGCTGGGTAAGGCCGCGCTCGCCGAGCTCGACTTCGGCGAGGTCGATCTGAGCACGCTGAAGGTCAAGAACGCGGCGGCCAGCGAAGCGGCTCGCAAGATTATCGACGAGGCAAAGCGACGGGTCGAGCGGATCCGCGAACGCACGGAAGAGGCCATCGACCGGGTATTCCAGGCAGATGAGTTGTCACCGGGCGTCGTTCAGCTCGTGAAGGTATACCTAGCGGAGAAGCGCAAGATCTCCGTCGGTGACAAGATGGCCGGACGGCACGGGAACAAGGGAATCATCGCGCGGGTCGTTCCCGAGGAGGACATGCCGATGCTGCCTAACGGAACTCCCGTGGACATCGTGCTGAACCCACTTGGCGTACCGAGTCGAATGAACGTGGGCCAGATTCTGGAGACCCACCTCGGATGGGCGGCGGCTCAACTGGGCTTCCGGGCTCAGACGCCGGTGTTTCACGGTGCGTCCGAGCACGAGATCGGAGCATTGCTCAAGCTCGGTGGCGCTATGTGGGCCGGTCGATTCCTCGCACCGGCCGTCGACGCCCCGGATATCGAGGCAAAGGATGCGCAGCACCTCGTGGCAGCCATTCAGAAGGTGGAGGGTCCGGGCCGAGCCGCCAAGAACGGTCGTCCGGTCGGGCTCGGCCGCAGTCTCGACGCCTATCTCGCCGTGAAGGACAAGGCGGCGAAGGCACTGATTCAGGATTTCTCGGCGTATGTAGTGGAGGTGGCGAAGGCGGCGGCGGGGGCGACTACCGCACCGAAGCTGAAGAGCGCCGGTTGGCCGGCAGCCGCTGCGATCGCAGGGAAGGGCGTCCTCAAGGAAGGGCTCGACGCTGCAGTCGTCGAATTGATGCTCAAGGCCGACCTCAAGCCCGGTGGCAAGATGCGGCTGCGGGACGGTAGGACCGGTGAACCTTTCGAGGCCGATGTGACGGTGGGCGAAATCTACATGATGAAGCTCTCCCATCTGGTCGATGACAAGATTCACGCGCGTTCGATCGGTCCGTACAGCCTGGTCACGCAGCAGCCGCTGGCCGGTAAGGCACAGTTCGGCGGACAGCGGTTCGGTGAGATGGAAGTGTGGGCGCTGGAGGCCTACGGGGCAGCCCACACTCTTCAGGAAATGCTGACGGTGAAGTCGGATGACGTGTCCGGCCGCAGCCGCGCGTACGAGGCCATCGTCAAGGGCGAGAACCTGCCCAAGCCGGGCGTACCCGAGAGCTTCAACGTACTGGTGAAGGAACTCCAGGCGTTGGGTCTCAGCGTGACGCTCGGCAGCGATGAGTCCGATTCGATTTTCGGAAACTGACGGAACCAGAGACGACAGGGGTCACCCAGAAATGATCGATTTTCCGCGGCACCGCGGCACCAGCTCGGCGGATTTTGACTGGATCCAGATCAAGATCGCGTCCCCGGACGAGATCCGGTCCTGGAGCTATGGAGAAGTAACCAAGCCGGAAACGATCAACTATCGATCGTTCAAGCCTGAGCGCGACGGTCTGTTCTGCGAGCGCATCTTTGGTCCGGTAAAGGACTGGGAGTGTCACTGCGGCAAGTTCAAGCGAATTCGCTACCGCGGGCACATCTGCGACAAGTGTGGCGTCGAAGTCACGCTGTCCAAGGTCCGGCGGGAGCGCATGGGCCACATTGAGCTCGCCGTCCCCGTGGCACATATCTGGTTCTTCAAAACGCTGCCCTCGCAGATGGGATATCTGCTCGGCATGAAGCTGCGCGACCTCGAGAGCGTCATCTACTACGCCGCATATGTGGTCACGAATCCGGGCAAGCAGGAAGTGGAGGACAAGCAGGTTCTGACGGAGGACGAGTTCTGGGATCTGACGGAGAAAGCTCGCGAGGAAGGGGACGAGAAGTTCCGGGCCGAGATTGGCGCCGAGGCTGCCCGCACGATGCTCAGCCAGCTGAACGTGGACAAGCTGAGCGAAGACCTGCGGGTCGAAGTTGCCAACGAGACAAGCAAGCAGCGGAAGAAGCGGAAGCTGAAGCGTCTCAAGGTGCTCGATGCGATCCGCAACAGCGATCCGGAGACGGCGCTGCGTAACAACCCCGAGCACATGATCATGGACGTGATTCCCGTGATTCCGCCCAACCTCCGGCCGCTCGTGCCGCTGGATGGTGGGAGGTTCGCGACGTCCGACCTGAACGATCTGTACCGTCGCGTCATCAACCGGAACAACCGGTTGAAGAAGCTGCTCGAAATGCGCGCTCCGGAAGTAATCCTGCGCAACGAGAAGCGGATGCTCCAGGAATCTGTGGACGCCCTGTTCGACAACGGTCGCCGAGGCAAGGCGATCCGCGGGCGCGGCAAGCGGCCGCTGAAGTCCCTGTCCGACATGCTGAAGGGCAAGCAGGGCCGGTTCCGGCAGAACCTGCTTGGCAAGCGCGTCGACTATTCCGGGCGGTCGGTCATCGTCGTGGGGCCCGAGCTCAAGCTGCACCAGTGTGGCCTTCCCAAGGTGATGGCCGTCGAGTTGTTCAAGCCGTTCATCATCCATGAGCTGGAGAAGAGAGGCGAAGCAGAGACCGTGAAGCGGGCGAAGAAGCTCGTCGAACGCTACGACCCGAAGGTGTACGAGGTCCTCGAGGACATCATCACCGATCACCCGGTGCTTCTGAACAGGGCTCCGACGCTCCATCGGCTTGGAATCCAGGCATTCGAGCCGGTACTCGTGGAAGGCAAGGCGATTCGGATTCATCCGCTCGTCTGCGCCGCATTCAACGCGGACTTCGACGGTGACCAGATGGCGGTGCACGTCCCGCTGTCGTTCGAGTCTCAGCTTGAAGCTCGGATTCTCATGCTGTCATCGAACAACATTCTGAAGCCTTCGAACGGCCGGCCAATCACGAGCCCCAGCCAGGACATGGTCCTGGGCTCCTATTTCCTTACCAAGACCCCGTTCGAATTCGAGAAGAGGGTAGCCGAGGGCGGCCTGATGCACTTCCAGTCCGCTGCCGAAGTCGAACTGGCGATTGCAAACAGCGCTCTGCAGACGTCGTACGGAACTCCTGACTATCATCGACCCGTCCGCTATCTGACCGACGGTGAGTGGGTCGATACGACGGTGGGCCGCGTCCTGTTCAACGCGATTCTCCCCGACGGCGTGCCGTACAAGAACGAAACGATGAGCAAGGGCTCCCTGAGCGACCTCGTATTCGAGGCCTTCACCGAGACCGACCTGCGATCGACGACACGTTTCCTGGACGAGCTCAAGGACCTGAGCTTCCGATATGCCACTCTGGGCGGCGTGTCCGTCGGCATGGAGGACATGGTCATTCCGGACGAGAAGGCGACGATCCTGGCGGAGGCGCAGGAACAGGTCGACCGGTTCACGAAAGCGTATCACAAAGGTGTGATCTCGTTCGGCGAGCGCTACAACAAGGTGATCGACGCCTGGACGCACGCGAACAATGACGTCGCCGATGCCATGGTCGACGCGATGGCCTTATCGGAGGACGGCTACAACCCGATATTCATGATGTTCGATTCCGGTTCCAGAGGATCCCGGGATCAGATTCGCCAGCTGGCGGGCATGCGCGGCCTGATGGCCAAGCCGCAGAAGAAGCTGACGGGTGGCATCGGTGAGATCATCGAAAGCCCGATCCGCGCGAATTTCCGTGAGGGACTCAGCGTGCTGGAGTACTTCATCTCCACGCACGGCGCCCGCAAGGGACTGGCGGATACGGCGCTCAAGACGGCGGACGCGGGTTACCTGACCCGTCGCCTGGTGGACGTCGCCCAGGACGTGACGATCACCATGGAGGATTGCGGGACGGTGCTCGGGCTGGATGTGTCGGCGCTCAAGGAAGGCGAGGACATCATCGAGCCGCTGCGCGACCGGGTGGTCGGCAACGTCGCCCGCGAAGACATCGTCGATCCGATCAGTGACGAGGTGATCGTCAAAGGTGGGGAGATCATCGGCGAAGAGGAATCCCAGGCCGTCGAAGAGGCGGGCCTGCAGTCGGTCCAGATCCGCTCCGTGCTCACCTGTCAGGCTCGACGCGGCGTATGCCAGCGTTGCTACGGTCGGAATCTGGCCACGATGAAGATGGTGGATGTCGGCGAGGCCGTAGGCATCCTGGCAGCGCAGTCGATTGGTGAGCCCGGTACCCAGTTGACGCTGCGGACATTCCACATCGGCGGGACGGCTGCGCGGATCGCGGCCCAGACGCAGCGCAAGTCGAAGCTCCAGGGTACCGTCGGGTTCGAGCGCATCTTCGCGGTGGAGACACCGGATGGTTCGAAGGTGGTGACCAGTCGTGAGGGCCAGATACTGATGCGGACGGAAGGGGATCGGGTCCGATCGCGTCTTGCGGTACCGTACGGCGCGACGCTTCACGCCGAGGACGGCGTAGACGTGAAACCTGGCGATCTTCTGTTCAGCTGGGATCCGTATTCCGAGCCGATCGTGGCTGATCACGATGGGTCGATCAAGTACAACGACATCGTGCCCGAGGAGACCTTCCGCGAGGAGCTCGACGAGGCCACCGGCCGGCGTCAGCTCGTGATCATCGAAGATCGCGACAAGAAGCTGCATCCGCGGATTGAGATCGTCGATGGCAAGGGCAAGAAGCTTCGCGAGTTCATCGTCCCGGTGGGCGCGCAGCTGCTCGTGCGGGATGGTGAGAAGGTGAAGCCGGGCGACACGCTGGCCAAGATCAGTCGCGAGGCATACAAGACGCGCGACATCACGGGTGGCCTGCCTCGCGTGGCTGAGCTGTTCGAGGCCCGGAAGCCAAAGGATCCGGCCACCATCACGGAAGTCGACGGGCGAGTGAGCTTCGGTGGCATTAAACGAGGCAAGCGTGAGATACTCGTCGAGATGGAGGGCGCCGAGGAGCCGCAGGTCTACCAGGTCCCGGTCGGCAAGCACCTTCGCGTCCACGAGGGCGATATCGTCCGGGCCGGAGATCGCCTGTCCGAGGGGCCGGTCAATCCGCACGACATCCTGCAGGTCAGGGGTCCGCGGGCCGTTCAGGAGTACTTGCTGAACGAAATCCAGGAGGTCTACCGGCTGCAGGGCGTGCGGATCAACGACAAGCACATTGGTTGCATCGTTCGCCAGATGCTGCAGAAGGTCAAGGTGACGGATCCGGGTGACACCGAGTACCTGGAAGGCGAGCACGTGGACCGGATGGAGTTCCACGAGCACGCGCGCCAGATGATCGAGGCAGGCAAGGCCCCGCCGCGCTCGGAACCAGTCCTGCTTGGAATCACCAAGTCGAGCCTGGTTACGGAGTCATTCATCAGCGCCGCCTCGTTCCAGGAGACCACTCGTGTGCTCACGGATGCGGCCGTGCACGGCAAGGTGGATGACCTGCAGGGCCTGAAGGAGAACATCATCATCGGGCACCTCGTACCGGCGGGTACAGGAATCCATCGGTTCCAGGATGTCGAATTCCTGGTCGGTGAACCGCTTCAGGAGCAGTTGGATTCCATGCGCCGAGTGGAGCCCGAACCCGCTGTTCCTGTCTCTTATACACATCTCCGAGCCCACGAGACCTATGAAGGAATCTCGGTTTGCGTCTTATGGTTGAAAAGGGGGGGGGGGGGGGGGGG
>JARFPW010000077.1 GCA_029288095.1 Gemmatimonadota bacterium | reverse complement strand
TTGGCGCCAGAGACGGGCAATCGCGTGCGCCAGCGTGACCCGGCGAGTCACGACCTTGGCGACGCCCGTCGTCCCCGGCGCTGGTTGCCACTCACCGGACGGAATATACACAATCGTTTCTACCGTGCCGTCCTCGGCCGCCGGGGCGACCGACGCCACGGTTGATTGGAATTCCAGATCCGGCCTGGTGAGCAGGCGCAATCCAGCCGGCTGACCGACGTCCAGCTCGCCGGCACGCTTGAGCGGTACACGGATGCGCGCCAGGCGACCATCGAGCGACGCGATCGTCGCCAGTTCCTCTCCCTCGACCAGGCGATCGCCCAGCCTTTCCTGCAGCCGGTAGCCGAGCACGGTGCCTCCGCTCGGCGCCCGCACGATGAGCCGCTCACGCCGGGCCCGGAGGACGTCCAGTTCGCCGTTCGTCTCGACCAGGGTCGCGCTCGCGTCCGCCGCCGCGGTGAGATCTCCCCGCGATTCGGCGCGTGCCCGGCGCACTGCCAGCCGGCGCGCCTCGGCCTGCTTTACGAGGTAATCGGACTCAAGGACGGGATTCCACAGAATTGCCAGGGGTGCACCGGCTGCCACCGTGTCGCCCTCCGAAACCAGGAATCGATCCACGATTCCGTCCACCTGGACCCGGACCGGGGCGGGGGGAGCTGCTTCCACGGTGAACTCTCCGCCGGCCCGATACGTCCAGGGGAGCAGGAACGGAAGTCCGATCACGACGACTACGGCGATCGCCAGGATTCCCGCGCGCGGCCCGCTCAGGAACCCCGCCTTCCAATAAGTCGTCGCCGCGACCGCAAGCGATCGGGACCGGCCTGCGTACTTCCGTAGCATCCGAATCGCGATGAACGCTACGAGGACCCAGATCCACGGTCCGATGAACCGGCCGAAGATCAGTACCAGCCACAGGAAGCCGACTATCGATATGAAGATGCTGTATACGAAGGCCAGGGCTCCGTAAACGAGGAAGATATTTCGCTCGCGCGGCGTCACCTTTGGTTCCTTGGCGTCCATCGCCAGGGCGCGACTCTTGAACAGCCAGCCCCAGTACTGGAAGGCTGCGCCGCGCAGGTTCGGTATCTCGAGCCAGTCCGCCAGCGCGTAGTAGCCGTCCAGCGGGATCAGCGGATTCATGTTGGAGAAGATCGACGACAATCCACCGGTGAGGAACGTCAGGAAAGCGACCCAGTTGATGAAGGTCCCCGGCTCGGTCAGGGCCCACACCACGCCCGCGGCCGCAGCCAGCATGAGCTCGATCCAAGGTCCTCCGAAGGTGGTCCACAGCCGGTGCGCGCGCTTCTGAAACGTCCATGCATCGCTGGTATCGCAGTAGAACGCGGGCGAGAAGTAGAACAGCATGGCTCCCCAGTCCCGCACTTCTCCGCCATGCGCCTTCGTCGTGAGACCATGCCCGAGTTCATGAATAATCGTGATGATCGTGGTAATGACGATGAGCAGGACGATGTCCCAGAAACTGATGCCGTTCAACGTGTAGAGGGCGATCGTACCCTGCGCGAATTCCTCCCACTTGACGGCCGTAACGATGAGGTAGGTGGCGAAGAACAGCATCGACATCGCCACGAAGCCGGGTGTCCACATCCAGCGCAGAGCGTGCTGCATGCGACCGAACACCCGGTCGGGATCGCCATAGGAGAACTCGAGGCGAAGTATCGATGTCTGAGCGCGCTGCTTGCTACGGATCTTTCGCTTCCGGCGAAGTCGCTCCTGGAGCATCAGGTGCTGCTCGGCGGGGGACCGCTCGACGATGCCCATTCGCTTCAGCTTCTGTGCGAAATCGGCCACGACCCCGGCCGACGGGCGACCGCCCAGCGTCTCGGCGGCCGCATCGGCGATCTCGTCTGGCGTCCGCTGGCCATCCATCAGCCGCATCAGGGTCACGACCGTCGGCTCGAACTGGAAGTACTTGTTCTCGGTCGGTTCGCGGACGACGTAGTGGACCACGCCCTTGACCTCGCGCCGGACGATCTTGACTTCCGGGTGAAGCTTCGGCCGCGAGACGAGTGCCGTCGTCACTGAGAGGCGCCCTGCGGCTCGTCTGGGAGTTGCTCATCCCGCAGCTCGGCCACCACGGAGGCGCCCGGGCGGAATTCCCCGACCTCGGCCAGCTCCACGATGACTTCGCGTGTACCGCTGCCAGGATCGATGGTCGGTCCGACGATGATCACCTGGGCGGTGCCCGTAGTTCCGTCGGTCGCGGTGATCAACACGGGGGCACCGACGCCGAACGAAGCAACGTTGGACTCAGGCACCAGGAGGCGGGCCCGCAGCGGCGCCATCGCCGTGACGCGAAACAGCGGCATCTCGTCGTCTACGATGTCCCCGACCCGCACATAGCGTCGGGACACGACGCCTGCGAAGGGCGCCCTGATCTGGGTGCGGGACAGATTCAGTTGCGCCTGCTTCAGGGCCGCCTCCGCCGTCAGGTTCTCGTAGACCGCCTGGTCATGCTCGGCCTCGGAGACGGCGCCGGATTCCCGGAGTTCCTCGACACGGCGCAGAGTCGCGGCGGCGACTGCCGCTTCCGGTTCCGCGGCCTCGACGTACAGGCGCGCGTCGGAGTTCTCGAGGGTGGCCAGCAGTTGCCCTGTTCGTACACGGTCGCCGACCTCGACCCGGATCGCGGTGATCGGAATGCCGCCTCCCGCAGTTTCCTCAATCATCAGTCGATTGTAGAGATCGGCATCGCGTTCGGAGTACAGGTTCGTCTGAAAGCTCCGATGATCGTCCGCCTCGGAAGCGGCGACCGCGACGCCGGGTCGGGTCTGTTCGACCGTTTCCTCGGCTGGATCGGAGTGGATCTGTTCGGCGCAGCCTGTCGCCAGGGCTCCGCCCAGCAGGCCTACCAACACGGTGCTCTTGACCATATTCGCTCTCTACCGCCAGAAGCGGATTTGCATCCATTCCACGAGGGGACGGATGATGATCCAACCGAGCGGACGGCGATCTCCGACGATCTTGGCCCGCGCCTGCATTCCGGGTCGCAGGAGCTCCCTCGAATTGTCGATTCCGGCCCGCACCACAAAGGTGGGTTCGGCATCCCCGTCACCCCCTTCGGCCTGCGGCGCGATCTCCGTTACCTCGCCGACGAACGTGTGCTCGGGGCGGGCCTCCACCTTCAACCGTACCTGTTGGCCGACCCGCACACGGTCGATGTGTCGCTGGGGAACGAGGGCCTCCAACTCGAGATCGTCGGTGCGCCCAAGCACGACGAAGGTTTCTCCGGCATCCAACCACTCCCCGACCCGTTCCCATGGCCGCATGGTCAATACGACGCCGGCCTCCGGCGCCCGCAGTTGCGTGCGCTCGAGCTGATCGGAGAGCAGGGCCACACGGCCGGCGAGCTCGTCCGCCGTGATCTCCGCCATCCTGGTGCCGGACACATCACCGCGAGCCCGGGCTGACGCGGCGGTGCGGACTGCCGTCGCATGGTTCGCCTGGGCTTCGCCGAGGCTGATGCTGAGCGCATCATCCCGCAGGACGGCGAGGACCTGACCCTGGGCCAGCTGATCCCCTTCCTCGACCAGGACCCGCGTCACGAGACCGCCGACCGTTGCTCGCAGGGGCATGCGGCTGGCCGGCAGCAACTCCGCTTCCGGCGCGCTGGTGCGCTGCTTCCAGGGAAACAGCACGAATGCCAGGAAGATCAGCGCGGGGAGGCCGTAGCGGGTGAGAAGATTGCGGCGCGACATGCCGGTGAACCGCTTGCGCCAGGCGGCGACAGGTTGAAGAAAGCCGATGAGGGGCACCTGGCTGTAGAGCTCGGCATTTCTGAGTGCCACCGAGACCTGGTTGGCCAGCAACTCGGCCGCCTCGAGACCGCTCTCGCCCAGGAAGCCTGGAGAGGACGACTCCATATAGAAGGCACCCAGCCGGCCTTCCTCATCCTGCAGGGGGATGAGACACAGCGAGCGCACACCACTCCGCTCCATGTAGTCACCGAAGGCGTTCCGGAAGCCTGTCGCTTCCTCCGTATCAGCCGTCATGTCCTCGACGTACGTGGCCTCGCCACGCTCGACCAGCCAGGTGATGAGACGGCCGACCGACTGCGTGTCCTCATCCTTTTCGTCCAGGTGTTCCTGGCCGGAGATCGCCTTCACGATCGGTTGTCCGCGCTCATTCAGTGCGATTACGGCCCGGTCGTAGGCAAGCGTCTGGCTGGCCAGGTTTACGACGGACAGGACGAGGCGATCGACCTCCAGGGTGGCGTTTATCTCACGGCTGATTCCGAGCAGGGCATGCAGGTCGCGCGCCTTCTTCTCGGCGTTGTGGAGTTGAGCGTTATGAAGGGCAAGGCCCGCGGTGGAGGCGAGTGCGTGCAGCAGATCCCGGTCGCCCTCGCCGAACAGGCCCTCGCCCGACCGTTTGTTGAGGAGCTGGAACACGCCGAGGACTTCGCCCTTGGCAAGCAGGGGCGCGGCAACCATGGAACGAGTGGCGAACCCCGTCGCTTCATCCACCTGGTGAACGAAACGCGGGTCGTCGCGCGCGTCCGCCACCAGCTCCGGCTCACCGCGCTGTCCCACGTCGCCGACGATACCGGCTCCCCAGGGAAGCTCCATTCCCTCGATGCGCTCACTCACGGGTCCACGCGCAATTTTGCAGACGAGCGTGTTTCCTTTTCGAAGCCAGATGGACCCCGCTTCGGCATCGAGAGCCTCGACCACACGGTCGAATACGCGGGGAAGCAACTCGTCCAGTTCTAGAGTCGAGTTGAACTCGAGACTGGCTTCGTGGAGCAGGCGGAGGTGTCCGGAATCGAGGGTCATGTGAGCGGAGTCGCTCTGGGACCAGCGCAAAATCGCGGGTGGCAGCCGCCGTCAGGTTGCAGCACAAGGCGCTCCTCTTAAGGCGTTCCGACGTGCGCGTCCCACCCCCACATCCCACGGAACTTGCCGAAAACAAGGCCCTCAGGGCAAGCTGGCGGCCCGGGAGTTCTGCGGTAACAACTTGTGCGTACAATACTTAACCGGCGGGCGGCGAGGACGCAGAATCGGCCCCGAATGCGCACAGAGCCAGCCGACCATACTATCTTCGCCATGAACAGCAGGTACGCCCGCCTAGCCACCGCTCTGGCCGTCTTGCTCTCCGGAGCCTGTGCGCCGGCGGCCACCCGGACGGCTGGCCCATCAGACACCGACCTGGCCGCGGCGGCGCTCGCCGATAGTGTGCGGCGCAGCTACACCCAGGCGGATGTCGACTTCATGGCCGGGATGATCCACCATCATGCCCAGGCTCTCGTCATGGCGCGTATGGCTCCGACACACGGTGCGAGCGAATCGCTTGGCATCATGGCCGCGCGGATCATCAACGCACAGAAG
>JARFPW010000048.1 GCA_029288095.1 Gemmatimonadota bacterium | reverse complement strand
GAGCGGGCGCTTCCTGGCGCAATCCTGTTAACTAAGTCTCTTTATTGTAGTTACAAACGGCGCTTCTTGAGGTGCGGAACTCGTGCCCGGGGCTTCCTGGCCCACGCTGTGGCAGCCTGTGGACCTCATGCCATAGGCGATTCGGGGGTTTCTTGCGCAGGCTGCAAGATCTTGCGACCGTCCCGACATGAATCGACCACCCGATATTTCTGCGCTGCAGCCGCCGGATCGGCTGCTGATGGGGCCAGGACCGAGTGATGTACATCCCCGGGTCCTCCAGGCGATGAGCATGCCGCTGATCGGGCATCTCGATCCCGCGTTTCTCGAGATCATGAACGACGTGCAAAGACTCCTGCGGTATGCGTTCAGAACGGAGAACCGTTGGACGATCCCGGTGAGCGGTACGGGTTCGGCGGCCATGGAGGCCGCTTTCGCCAACCTGGTGGAGCCGGGAGATACGGTGCTCGTGCCCACCAACGGGTACTTCGGGTCTCGCATGGAGAGTATGGCCCGCCGGGCGGGCGGTGAGGTCGTCCAGGTGCACGCCCCCTGGGGACGGCCCCTGGACCCCGACGATGTGGAGGCGGCGTTGCAGAAGCATCGACCGGCGGTATTCGGGTTCGTCCACGCCGAGACAAGCACGGGAGCCCTTCAGCCGGATGTTCCCGTCCTCACGGCTGCGGCTCACGACGTGGGAGCGCTGGTGATCGCCGACACCGTCACCTCGCTAGGCGGCGTCGAACTGCGTGTGGACGAGTGGAATATCGACGTGGCCTACTCCGGCGGGCAGAAATGCCTGTCGTGCCCGCCGGGAGCCAGTCCGTTGACCCTCAGCGACGGGGCCTTCGCGAAGATCCGCGACCGCAGTCAGCCGACCCGTAGCTGGTATCTGGATGTCGGCCTGCTGGAGAGCTACTGGGGCGAGGAGCGTTCCTACCACCACACAGCGCCGATCTCCAACATCTACGCCCTGCGGGAGGCACTGCGGCTGGTCGCGGAGGAAGGGATAGAGGAGCGCTGGGCCCGACATCTCAGGGTGGCGGGCGCCCTGAAGGCCGGAGTTCGGGCCATGGGTCTGGAGATGCTGCCGGAGGACGCCTGGTGGCTCCCCAGCCTCAACGCCGTGCGTGTTCCCGAAGGTGTGGACGCGAAGGCCGTCACCCGGAGGTTGCTTGGCGAGCACGGGATCGAGATCGCGGGTGGCCTCGGAGACCTGGCGGGCAAGATCTTCCGCATCGGGTGCATGGGCCACGCGTGCCGGCCACGGAATGTCCTGCTGTTGCTGACGGCTCTCGGAGAGGCCGTTCAGCGGGAAGGCGCCACAGTGGACGTCGCGGCAGGCCTCGCAGCCGCGGGAGACGCGCTCAGTCGGGATTAGTCACGAACACGTGCGTCCAGTAGCCCGAAACGAGCCCGACCCCGTGATGGGTAAATCCGCAGTTTTCGATGTTGGCGCGATGTCCTGAGCTGTTCAACCACAGGTTCAGTACCGTCGCCGGATCCGAAGTGCCGGCGGCGATGTTCTCACCGGCGCCTCCGCTCCAGGTCACACCGCCATCGCCCAGTCGATCCCAGGGGCTGTCGCCCTCGGGGTTGGTGTGGCTGAAGAACCCACGATCGACCATGTCCTGACTGTGTGACTGGGCCACGGCAGCTACCCCGTCATGCCATGTGAGAACCCCGCATCCTTCAGACTGGCGATGAGCGTTCATCTGGGAGGCGAATTCGACGACTTCGGGGCCGGCGTTCACCACGGCCTCATCCTCGGGCGGCAGTAGCCCGTCCCCACAGCCTGTGCTGAGGGCCAGCGCCGCGGTCATCAGCAAGCCGTACTGTCCAGGTCTCCGGTGCATGCGTTCCTCCTGCGGTCTGCAGCAATCCGGGAAGATTTCGAGCAAGATCCGCTCCCGGAATCGTGAAACGCTGACGGGCGCGCCAGGCCTGCATAAGTTGCGTCCGGTCGCTGGTCGATTCGCTGCTGAAGGGTGAAACGAATGCGCAAGACTGTACAGATGTCGAGTCTGTTGTTGTGCCTGCTGCCAGCTCTTGCCGCGGCCCAGCAGGCCCCGCGTCCCGGAGACGTCGAGACGCTGGACGGGATTCTCGACGCCTGGTACGACATCGTCTCCGTTCCGGCCGGCGAGACTCCGGACTGGGCGCGGGACAGCACCCTCTACCTTCCCGAGACCCGTTTCGTAATCCTGGGGGACGGCGAGGGTGAGGCGCCGGATCGGGCGACCATCATGGATCACGCGCAGTTCGCGGAGGCTGTGGGCGATATCTCCGCTGGTTTCTTCGAATCGGAGATCCACCGTGTGACGCAGCGGTTCGGCAACATGGTCCACGTATTCAGCACCTACGAATTCGCGCAGGCCGAAGGTGAGCCCATTCAAGGCCGCGGGATCAACAGCATACAGCTGTTCTTCGATGGGACCCGCTGGTGGATCGTGGGAGCCGCCTGGCGCAACGAAACCGATGAGCACCCGATCCCGGAGGAGTTCCTGCCATGAGCCTGGCGCGTCAGATGTTCCTGCGTGGCTCCACCAGCCCGTGGCTGGCCCGCCAGATGGGCAATCGGCGGTTCGTGCAGCGTGCGGTTAACCGGTTCATGCCGGGGGAACAGCTGGAAGATGCTGTTGGCGCCGCCGCGACGCTCCAGGAAGCCGGGATGAGTTCGATCCTGACGCTGTTGGGCGAGAACGTGGCCGACCGTGAGGCTGCCGAGGACGTAGCCAGCCATTACCAGGGGGCCGTGGAGGCAATCGGTGGTGCGGGGCTCGCGGCCGATCTGTCGCTCAAGCCGACGCACCTGGGTCTCGACCTCGGCCTCGACGTCGCAGAGGCCGCGCTGCGTTCCGTGGTCACTCGCGCCGGGGCGGCGGGCCGGCTCGTCGTGGTCGATATGGAGGGTTCGGAGTATGTGGACGACACTCTGGAGCTGTATCGCAGGATCCGGAGCGATCACGAGAATGTCGGGATCTGCCTGCAGTCCTACCTGTACCGAACGGAAGACGACCTGGAGTCGTTGATCCCGCTGCGGCCGATGATCCGGCTGGTGAAGGGCGCCTACCGGGAATCCGCCGATATCGCGTGGCCGAAGAAGATCGACGTGAACGGCGCCTTCATGATGCGCGCCGTGCGGCTGCTCGAGGCCACGAAGGCCGATCCGGGCGTTCGGGTCGGATTTGGAACGCACGATGGTGGGTTGATCGGGGACATCCGTCGGGCGGCCTACGACCTGGGACTGGAGCGCGATGCCTTCGAAATCCAGATGCTATACGGTATTCGAAGAGACCTGCAGTCGTGGCTCGTGGCGGAGGGCTGCGCCGTCCGGATCCTGATCAGCTATGGACCCCACTGGTTCCCGTGGTACATGCGGCGCCTGGCCGAGCGCCCGGCGAATGTGTGGTTCATGATGCGGAGTGTGCTCGGGCGCTGATCTGGCGTCAGAACCGGAGTGCCGGTTCGTCGAACGCCTTCGGTTCCAGTTGGATCGTCACATGGTCGATGCCGAACCGCTCGTGGACCAGTTCCCTGACCCGTTGGAGCATTGCGCGATCTCCCCAGCCGTCCTCGACGACTACGTGGGCCGACATCGAGTGCATGCCGCTGGTGATCGTCCAGACGTGCAGGTCGCACACGCCCACTACGCCCGGCAGCGACGCGATCGCTTCCCGGAGGTCATCGACGTTCACGTGCACGGGCGCGCTCAGCATCAGAACCGCCACGGACTCCTTGAGCAGGCTCCAGGCCGAATAGACGATCAGGCCGGAGATCAGGATCGACGCGACGGGATCTGCCCACGTCCAGCCGAACCACAGAATCAGCGCCCCCGCCACGATGGCCTGGAGGCTCCCGAGCATGTCAGTGAACACGTGGAGCCAGGCGCCCCGAACGTTGAGGCTATCTTCCCGGCCCCCGTGGAGGATCCACAGTCCGACCAGGTTGATCACGAGACCGCCGCCCGCGATCCCCGTCATCAATCCGCCCTGCACGTCCGGTGGCTGGCCGATTCGCTGAACCGCCTCGACACACACGAGGCCCGCGACCGCGACGAGTGCCGCTCCATTGACCAGAGCTGCGAGGATTTCCGTCCGGTGGTAACCAAACGTGTGCCGGGAGGAGGCCGGACGCCCAGCGAACCAGATGGCGAACAGCGCGAGCCCGAGGGCCGCGGCGTCGCTCAGCATGTGTCCCGCGTCCGCGAGCAGCGCGAGTGAGTTCGTCAGCAATCCGCCGATGAACTCGGCAACCATGTACAGGAGGACCAGGACCAACGTGATCGACAGGCGTCGTCGGTTGGACGCGCTGCCGGGTGGCAGGTGGCCCAAGTGTCCGTGGTTGTGATCGTGACTGTGGCTATCGGCGCCGCTACCCATACCGGGAAGATGCGGAATCAGGCCTACGGACGGAACACGAGGTCATCCCACAGAGGTGACGAGAGCATGATGGCGGAGAGCGCTGCCATCGCCCAAACGAGGAGGCGCGCGCGGCGAGCAGCCGGCCCGGAATCAACGTCGCACGCGCCTTCGGTGCCTGCTTCCACCTTCCGGTCGAGTGCTGTAAACGCGTACCACAACAGCCCGACCGACAACACCACGAATAGGGGCCGGTAGGGTACGATGACCGCGAGGGCCGCCCCCGACATGCCCAGGGATGCAGCCACCAGGGGTCCCGTGCAACACAGCATCGATCCAAGGGCGGCGGACATCGCGCCCACGCCCGACAGCACTGGTTTATCCATGTCCCCGCCTAACCACGAGGCCCGACCGCAAGTTCCCCTCAGTCACCCAGACTGATGCCCAGATCCCGAATCGTGCGAACCGTGTCGGAGTCGAGAGGAACCGTCTTCATGCGCTTCGTCACCAGTGACAGCGGCACATAGTGAACCTCGGGCGGATCGAGAGCGACCATGCAACCCATGCATCCTTCCCGGATCGCGTGCACCGCAGCCGCCCCGAACCGCAACGACAGAATCCGATCGCGAGTGGTCGGGCTGCCTCCACGCAACAAATGTCCGAGCACGACCGTCCGCGTTTCCTTTCCGGTCATCTCGCCCAGTTCGGCAGCCACCCGGTGACCGATTCCGCCGAGCCGCTCGGCCTCGCCGACCTCATTCGCGATCACGGACCGTGCACCACCCGCCGGACGTGCGCCTTCAGCCACGACGACGATCGCGAACTCGC
>JARFPW010000044.1 GCA_029288095.1 Gemmatimonadota bacterium | reverse complement strand
GTCGGGTAGCACTGTATCCCTGCACTTCGATCACACGCCGGCGTATCAACAGGCCGCCACGCTGGAGAGCGCTGTTGCCGAGGTCACGGCCGATCATGTGCGGGTGTTGGGCTCGAAGCCGCTCGGCGACGATTGGGCTCTCGCAGCGTCGGCCGACCTCGCCGTGTTCAACGGCGGCGGCCTTACGAATTCTCGGCTCGGAGGCGGCGTGACGGTGAGTCGCGGGCTGGGCCGCCTGTTCCGCGTCGAACTCGAAACCAGGGTGCTGGGATTCAGCGAACCCGCGCCGATCCTCGGACGCCGCCTGTATTGGGACCCTGCCCTGTTCTGGTCCAGCACGGCGGGCGTGTCGGTGAACTCAGCGCAGGATCGGGGATTGGGTTACCGGGCACGGCTCCTCGGTGGCGCGGCGTGGAGTGATGAGCGGGATCTCGCCGAGGCGCGCTGGGTGCCCCAGTTCGGCGCCGACGCGGGCATCAGTTGGCTGAGCGAACGCACCAGGTTCGACCTGGGCGCATTCTACCGGCGCAGCCGGGAGGATGAGTACAGCGCGTTCGGGTTCGACCTGACGCTGCGGCTGAGGCCTTAGGTCATGAAGCAACGCTCAAGCTCGCTCGGTCCGCTTCTGCTCGTCCTCCTGGTCACGGTCGGGACAGTGGCCGTGATTCTGTGGTCGATGAACTCACCGGACCAGGTCCGCGTGTTCCTGATGCGACTGGTGTTGATCAGCCTGGTGATCTTCCTCGGCATCCTGCTGATTCGCTACTTCACGCTGCTGTGGTTCGGATTCATGCAGCATACGGAGCGCGACATCGAGGGCCTCGACCAGGGAGAGCTGCCTCCGATCTCGGTGATCGTTCCCGCGTTCAATGAAGGCGCGGTCATCGCCGCGGCCCTCGAGAGCCTACTGGCCCTCGACTACCCGACGTACGAGATCATCGTCGTAGACGACGGTTCGGTCGACGACACGCTCGACGTGGCAGCCAGGTTCGAGGGCCACGAAGCCGTGCCTGTCCGAGTGTTCAGCACGGCGAACGCGGGAAAGGCCACCGCGCTCAACCTCGGAATCGCCAACGCGCGCTACGCGTTCATGTTCTGCATGGATTCGGACTCGACGGTCGAGCCCGACACGCTGCGTCGGGCGGTCCCGCATATGCGAGATCAATCGGTCGCCGCAGTCGCCGGCAACGTGAAGGTGAACAACCGCACTTCCCTGCTCACCCGCTTGCAGGCGCTCGAGTACATCGAGGGGCTCAACATGCCGCGGCGGGCCCAGGGCTTCGTCGCGGCGGTGAACATCGTGCCCGGTCCTGTCGGCCTGTTCCGCCGGGAAGCACTCACCGAAGTCGGTGGATACGAGACCGACACGTTCGCGGAGGACGCTGACCTCACCTTGAAGCTGATCTCCGCCGGCTGGAAGATCGTTTACGAGGATCAGGCCATCGCGTGGACGCAGGCGCCGGATCGGTGGCTGGACCTGATTCAACAGAGATATCGTTGGACGCGGGGGATCCTGCAGGCGATCCGCAAACGCCGCGGTGTGTTGATCAGGCCGGTTCCCGATTTCCCGCTGTGGCTGTCGGCGATGGAGATGGGCTTCGAAGCCGTCGTCTGGCCGATGATGAACGTGTTCGCGCACCTGTTCTTCGCCATCGTTGCGTTGCTGTTCGGCATGGGAGAGCTCGTGCTGTACTGGTGGGTGCTCCTGACCCTGCTGGACCTCGGCGCGGCGCTCGTGACCGTGTCCATGGAAGAGGAGCAACTCAGCCTCGTGCCCCTGGCGTTGATCTATCGATTCTTCTTCATTCTGTTCCTGGATGTAACCAAGACATTTGCAGCGATCGAAGAGCTATTCCGGTTTGGCATGGGGTGGGAGAAGCTCGGACGCACACCCGTTCGTACCGCGGAAGAAGGCGCACAATGAACATTCTCGACATTCTCATCACCATCATCGTGGTCACGATCCTGGTTACGATCGTTCTCGGAGTGATCACCTACGTGGCCTACAAACTTCGCCTTGCTCGCCGGCCGGATTCGCCGCACGACGAGGAAGACGGCGCCTGGTACTTCGAGCGCCATGTGCCACCCGGCCAGGGCGGCGAGGCGGGCTGAGCCGATGCCCCCCAAAGGCGATCCCGTCCCGCGCGCTCGATCAGCCCTCCACTGGCTGAGTGGGCTGGCCATGCTTGGCATTCTGGCGGCCCTGGTCATAGCGGCGGCCGCGGCCCTGTGGCAGAACGTAGATATCAATAGCCTGGCCCGCCGAGTCGCTGCCGTCGTCGATGAACCGCCCGCGCTCACGGCGGAACGGCCGAGCCCCAATGCGTCCCTGCCCGGTCCGATCCGCGTGGCTCTGTACGCGAATGCCGCCACCGAGGCCTATTTCCCCGACTCCACGCACATGCCCGGCGTGCTGGCCGACTGGCGCCGCGAGTTGTCCGCCGCCGGTTGGTCGGTCGAGCGAATCGGGACTCGGGCCGAACTGGATGCTCTGCCCGTGACGACGCTGGTCGTGGCGCCCGAGGCGTTGTGTCTGTCGGGCTCGGAAATCGAGGCCCTGTTCCGGCACCTGCGGCGCGGTGGCGGCGTGGCGGCGAACTGGGCCCTGGGAGCTCGCGACGGGAACTGTGGCTGGCGCGGTTGGGGGACGCTTCGCGACTTCACGGGCGCGGTCGACATCGTCGAGTACCAGGCCGGGGACGAGTTGTTCGTCACCGTGCCGGCGTCATTGCCGGTGTCCACCGGGCTCACGCCGGGCGCGCGCATCGAATTCTACGCGGACAGTCACCTCGGGCTTCTGATGACGGGGCCCCGCGTCTACTGGTCGGACTGGGCGCTCAACTCATTGTCGACGGGCGGTGAAGCCGCGGCCGACGGCGCGCTTTGGGGCGTCGATTCAGCCGGTTCTGTATATAAACTGCAGCAGCAGCCCTGGGAATGGAAGCGCAACCCCAGCGCCAAACGGGTCAAGGAGATCGCCGTGGGCAGCAAGGGGCACGTCTGGTGCCGCAACAGCGATGGCGACATCTTCCAGCTGGAAACGCCGTCCTGGAACGCGGATTGGCTCCAGGATGTGGGCGCCAGCGATGTACAGTCGATCTCGGTTGGGGCCGATGGCACCGTTTGGGTGGCCAATGGCCAGGGCCAACTGTTCATGCGCACCAGCGGCGGCTATATCGAGCAGGCCGCTGGCGGCGGC
>JARFPW010000359.1 GCA_029288095.1 Gemmatimonadota bacterium | reverse complement strand
TCCACATCGCTCTGCACGAGCCCGATCTGTGCGTGCAGCCGGCCGTCGCGAATCGACCAGACGAGGCGACCCATGCGCGGGCTGTCGTATACGCCGGCATACGCCTCCAGTGGGTGCGGGAGCGTCTGCGGTCGCGCCGCCCGCCGCTCCCGGTCCGCCCGGGTCCGCTGGCGTGCGTCTTCTCCCTGGGCTGCCATCTCCTCCAGGTAGCCGGCGCTGAGTTCGCCGAGATTGGCGCGGCCGCGAAAGGCGTCGTACGCGAACGCAGCGATGCCCGTGGCGAGCCCGGCTCCGAGTCGCGAATCGTTGGCCAGGACGACGACGCCGATCCGTTCATCGGGCATGAACGACACGTGGGCATGAAAGCCGCTGAAGCCGCCAAAATGATGCAGTTGGCGAGAACCGTCGAACACACCGACGTGCCAGCCGAGGCCGTACCCATCTCTCGAGAAAGGTCCCCAGTCGCCATCGTTCTCGGCCACTGCCGTATGCGCCTCGGTGACAACTGCGGCAGGCAGGACCTGCCGACCTTCGATGCGGCCCTCGTTGAGGTTGACGATCAGCCATCGAGCGAGGTCCGCCGCCGTCGTCATCATGCCGCCCGCCGAATGCATGTTGGCGTCACCCTTCGCGTATGCGCGCCGTTGCCAGCCGCCTGGCTCCCAGCCGTACGGCATTGCGAGGCGGGACTCGTCGATCCGTGACTTGTAGGCGCTGGTAGAGCCCATGCCGATCGGTGTGAAGATCTCCTCCGCCAGGACGTCCTTCCAGCTCTTACCCAACCGGGCGTCCATCGCCATCCCCGCCACGTTGTAGCCCATGTTCCCATATCTGAAGGCTCGCCCCTGGGCGCCGGCCGGCTGGTCGGCCAGCAAATCGAGCAGCAGGTCGGGATCGTGTTCACCCGTGAACGCGAGGCGCATCACGATCGGACCACCGTTATCGATGCCGTGCGTGTGAGTAAGGAGTTGTCGGATCGTGATCGAATCCGCCGACAACGGCTCCGTCATGCGCAGATCCGGCAGATATTCGGACAGCGGTGCGTCGAGATCGAGGCGCCCGTCGTTATGAAGTTTCGCGGCCGCCATACCCACGAACGACTTGGTGGAAGAGGCAATGTAGAAGATGGTCTCCCCATCGACTTCCCGACCACGCTCTTCGTCCGCCCAGCCGAAGTCAGCCTTGTACGCCACCTCGTCGCCGTGCACGACCGCGACGGCGAACCCCTTCGCCATGTTGAGATCGGTGGCTCGCAGGATGAACCGATGCAGATCGGCGGCCGGACCGGACGGCATCATGTCTTCGGCGCGCTCAACGATCATCTCGTCCGTCTCCACCACCTCCTGCGCCGGCATCACGTCCTCGGCGCGCTCAACGACAACCTCGCCCGTCTCGGTCGTTTCCGGCTGCTGAGCTGTGCGGTTGGCGCAGGAAACGGCGGCAAGCGCCGCCACGGGGACGAGAAAGAACCTCGGTCTCATAGCTGTCTCCCGGAGAGCCTCGTGAACGACTACGGCTGGATCGGCAGGGAAGTTACGATTGCGAAGATCGGAATGTCAGTCTTCTCGCCGGGAGGATGGACGACGAGCTCAGTGCCCGGCTCGACCTCGCGGCGGACGTAGCCCATACCCAGCCAGCCGTGCACAGGAGACAACGCCGCCGATGTTACCGTCCCGACCACCTTGCCCTCGTGCGTCAGCTGGTCACCCGCGTGCAGTTGGTCGCCGGTCGGGGGCCCGACCACCTGGATGCCCCACAGGTGTCTGTTTACGTGACCGCGGTAGTGAATCCGCGCTACCACCTCCTGTCCCGTATAACAGCCCTTTTCGAAGCTGACACACTCCGGAACGAGGCCTGTTTCCTGTGGCAGGTTCTCAGTCGTGACATCACTCCCGTAGACCGGAATGCCGCGTTCGATGCGCCACACATCCCAAGCCTCGTCGCTCACCTCGGGAAGGCCGAGCTCGTGACCTGAACCAGGAGGGAGGTAAAGGTCGTAGCCTTCCGCCAGGCGCACGGCGAACCCTTCTCCGTACGGCGCGACCACATGATGCGAGCCATCACGCTGCGTGTAGGTCGGTCCATCCAACGCGGCAAGGATCGGGTCCGTTCGCTCGCGTTCCAATGCGCGAGGACCATGGATCCGCACCACCCGCAGCCCTGACGGTTCGAGCCGTACGAACCGGGGTGGCAGATAAACACCAAAGTGTTTCTCGAGACCCGGCCAGGCCGCCGCCGGAACATCGATGAGTACCTCCCCACCAAGCCCAATCACCACGGCGTCGGCCAGCACGCGGCCCTTGGGCGTGAGGATGAACGTGGGGAAGGCGGCGTCGCCACGGACAGACGCGAGGTCCGCCGTGACGACTGCGTTGAGCATCTCCAGAACCTTTTTTCCCTCAGCCCTGAAGACGAGTCGAGATGGATCCTCGTACGCACCGGCGTCCGAGGTCAGAGCGTCATAGCCTGCCGGCCTGGGGGTAACAGGGTCAGAAGAGCCGTCCACCATCTGGCACCTCGCTAGTTGGAACCAGCAGAATCGTCTCCCCTTCGGCGTCAGGGACTCCGAGGGTCAGGCACTCCGACATGAACCCGGCGATGTTTCTCTGACCCATGTTCAGCACGGCGATCACCTGCCTTCCCGGCAAATCGGCCAACTCGTATCGCTCCGGCAGTCCGGCGGCCGACGCCCGCGTGCCGATCTCCGGCCCGAAGTCGATCGTCAGCCGATACATGGGCCTTCGGGCGCGCGGAAACTCCCGGGCGTCGACGATCGTGCCGACGCGAATTTCCACACGCTCGAAGTCCTCGAAGGCGATCGTCAACTCGTCGGCGCCTCCACACCCGCGAAGTCGCCGGCACGCACGATCGAAATCTTCGACAGATCGATGTGACGTCGCATCACATTCAAGATCTGCTCGCCGGTGAGCGCGCGAATCGCCGCCTCCTGCTGCGCCGTAAACTCGTACGTCCGGTCGGTGAACAGCTGCCCGTCCAGCTGACCGGCCACCGTCGCGTCGCTCGCCCGCGCGTTCTTGGCCGCATCGAGAAAGCCGGTCTTCGCCGTCTCGATCTCTTCCTCGGTGAACCCTTCGGCGAGGGTGTTTGTTATCACCTCCTGGAACGTCGTGACAACCGCATCGCCATTCTCCGGCGCAAAGATAGCAAACACCAGGAACACGCCTGAATCATCCAGCCCGGACGCGGCGAATTGAGAACCGACGCCGTAGGACAGACCCTCTTCCTGCCGGATCCTGGTCGCCAGCCGGGAACTGAGGCCTCCGCCGCCCAGCATGTAATTGCCGAGCGCCAGGGCCGGGTAGTCCGGGTCTCCGTCCTTCATCCGAACGGGCTGGGCGGCGATCATGATGGCGTTCGCCTTGTCCGGTGTCTCGATGTCCGTATCGACCTTCTCGATATCGCGATACGGATCGGCCACACGTGTGTAGGGCGCTGATGACGTCCAGGAAGCGAACATGTCGCGAGCCAGTTCCGTCATGGCCTCCGCGTCAAAATCGCCGACGATGCTCATCGTTCCGCCCTGTGCGCCGTAGAACTGCTCCCAGAAGGCGCGGACGTCAGCCAGCGTCACAGCTTCCAGGCGAGCCTTCTGCTCGTCCAGCGTCGGGATGTACCGCGGGTGATCCTCCGGCCACGGGTTGAGGAGGCGTTGGAATACGTTTACCGCCAACGGCTGCGGTTCGGACATCTGCCGCTCCACAGCCGCGACGCTCTCCTGTTTCAAGGTCTGGAACTCCGCCTCGTCAAACACGGGTTCCCGCAGCATTTCGTTGAGGAGATCCAGCACCGCCGGCAGGTTCTCGCGCACGGTTTGCACGCTTCCGCTCGCGCTCAGGGCACCCCCACCGAAGCCTGCTTGAGCCTTCAGACGATCAAGCTCGTCCTCGATTTCCTGCCGTGTTCGCGAGGTAGTGCCCCGACGGAGCATCGCGGGAACGAGGCCCGCTGCCGTGGCCTTCCCCCGGAGCGCGTCTTCCGTTCCAAAACGGAGCGACAACCTGACTGTCACGGCGTCACCACGATTCTCTTTCGGCAGCAGAGCCAACTCGAATCCGTTATCGAACGCCAGCCGTTGTGTGCGCGCGTCGAGGTTGGCAGGGGTCGGATCGAAAGCCTCTCCCTCTGCCACCGCTTCGCGCCCCGCGTAATCGGCGACAAGAGCCGAGACGTCAGGAGCCGGCGGAACCTCCGCCCTTTCAGGCGTCTCGTCTACCGGATAGAAGAAGCCGAGCGTGCGGTTGGACTGCCGCAGATACGTGGCGGCCACGCGCCGGACCGCGTCTGGCGTGACCGCTTCCAGTCGGTCGCGGTGCAGGAAGAACATCCGCCAGTCGCCCATGGACATCCACTCGCTGAGCTGCAGCGCGATTCCCTGCGGATTGTTGAACGCGAGTTCGATGTTCTTCAGGTAATCCGTCTTTGCCCGCTCGACCTCCTCCTCGGTCGGCGGTTCATCCACGAATGAACCCAATGTGGCCAGCATCTCGTCGACAGCAGGCTGCAGGGCCTGGTCCTTGGGAACGCGCACCGAAGCCGTCAACAACCCGGGTTCCTTGAAGCGCCAGCTCGACGCAGAAGTGCTCGCGGCCAGCCCCGGTTCAACAAGCCGGCTATAGAGCCTGCCTGCCGGCCGCGTCGACAGGATGTGTGTCAGCACGGAGACAGCCGGATAGTCCTCGTGTGATCCAGCGGGAATATGATACGAGGCCATCGCGATCTGCTCGTCCCCGACCCGGCGCAGCGTGACGCTGCGTTCTCCGTCCTGGGCAGGTTCCGCGGTGTACGTCTCGAACAGTTGATTAGCGCCCGTTCGATCCGGTCGGGGAATCGGACCGAATTCCGCCGCGACCAGCGAGAGGGCGTGGTCAGGATCGAACCGACCGGCCACGACGAGGATTGCGTTGTCCGGCTGGTAGTACTTCCGGTAGAAACCCTGCAATCGCTCGATCGGCACGTTTTCGATATCCGCCCGAGCACCGATCGTCGAGTTCCCGTAATTGTGCCACTCGAACGCCGCCGCGGCCGTTCGCTTTCCGAGCACTCGGCCCGGACTGTTCTCCCCCATCTCGAACTCATTCCGAACGACCGTCATCTCGGACTCCAGGTCTTCGGCCGAAATGAACGAGTTGACCATCCGGTCCGCTTCCAGGTCCAGGGCCCAGGCAAGGTTGTCATCCGTTGCCGGGAACGTCTCGAAGTAGTTGGTCCTGTCGAACCATGTCGTGCCGTTCGGAAATGCGCCGCGGTCGTCCAGTTCCTTCCAGATTTCAGGGTGATCCGGCGTGCCCATGAACACGAGGTGTTCGAGCAGGTGGGCCATTCCGGTCTCGCCGTAGGCTTCGTGCCGTGAGCCGACGAGGTATGTGATGTTCACGGTGATTTGTTGTTTGCTCTGGTCGGGAAACAGCAGTACGCGCATCCCGTTGTCGAGTTGGTACTCGGTGATTCCCTCGACGGTCGGGCCCTGTGTCACCCCTTCCGGCAGGTCTTGAGAGACGAGTTGTTCGGGGGTGAAAGCGGTCAGAGCAAGGACTGAAAGGACGGCGGCACATCTACCAAGCAAGTTCGATCGGTATTGCATCATTTCCTCTCGGCGTCAGGTCCTGAAATCTGCGGAGGTGAGGCTCCCTGAATCTACCCGTGAAGCCGATTCAGGTTCTACAACCGGATTCGCTCGCTCGCGGATCCCGGCGTAGATTTCTCAGGTAGCGTCAGGTACCACAACATAACCACTAAAAGCCCAAACATGCTCGATAAACTACTGAACCGAACCATAGCCAAACGCCCCGACACCGTAAGCCTCCAGGGGCGAATACTGTTTCTCACCGAAGACCCCGAGCTGATCCGCCGCCAGCTGGCCGGCGAAGATCTTGACTGGGACCCTTCCATCCCGCTGCGTGACGACATCAGCACGGACGAGATCACTCCCGCCTGGGTGTGTTACTACTACGACGAGAAACTCGGTCAGTATCCGTACGTGGGCCTGCGCTGCAACGGTGAATTCCCCATTGGCAAGGACGACATTCTGAACGGGGGTTTCGTTGCCGCCGTGTCCGGCAAACGGCGAGGAAAAGGCTCCAGCCGGGAGGCTTCGCCGTATGCGGAGCGCGCGGCGGGCATCCGCATCGTCATCGCCGAGAACATCGAGCGGATTTACCGGGAGAACTGCGAGAACCTGGGCGTCCTCACGACCACTGACTTCTCGGTGATCGACCGGATACGGTCCGGTGAACAGATGCCGCTGTCGATGTTCACGGACGGCGCCGGGCACATTCAGCGCGACATCATCGAATATGGCGGTCTCCTCGACTATGCCGTCGCGCGCCTCAAGGGCCTGGTGTCCGTGCCGCAGCCTGTGACGCCCGACGGCCGGCCGATGACCATAGCCGAGAAGATCCTCGCCAGGCACTGGATCGAAGACCTGTCCCGGGAGAAGCTCGGCGTTCCTGCCGTTAAGCCGGGCGATGCCGGATTCGTACGCACGGACATCCGGTTCAGCCATGAATACGTAACGCCCATGGCCTCGACGTTCTGGGATGATTTCGCGGGCGAGGATGCCGGTCTGAACGATCCCGACAGCATCTATTTCTTCCGCGACCACCTGGCCTTTCTCGACCAGGTGATGACCGAGGAGCGCAAAGCGCAGGGCCTGCTGGATGCCGCGCATGCGCTCCATGACCGGCAGAAGGAATTCGCGGCCCGCAAAGGGGTCCGGCTCCACGGTGAACTGTCAGGCCGCGTCGGAAGCGAAGCCATTTGCCATGTGAAAGTGCTCGGGAGCTACGCGCTTCCGGGACAGGTCGTGGTCGGATCGGATTCCCATACGCCGCACTCGGGCGCGATCGGTTGCGTAGCTTTCGGGGTGGGCACGACGGCAGTCGTCAACTCGTGGGCAACGCGCGATGTCCGTCTGCAGGTACCACGGTCGGTGAAGATCGAGATCACCGGTCGAATCCCGGAGAACGTCACGGCCAAGGACATGATGATCGAGATCCTTGCACATCCTTATGTGCGGGGGGGCGACGCGATCGGGAAGATCATCGAGTACTGCGGTGAAGCGGTGGAGGCGCTGAGCATCGATGAACGTGCCACGCTCACCAACATGGCGGCCGAAGTCGGCGGATTCACCGGCATCGTCGCCCCGGATGCCACGACCGTGGAGTGGCTCGTCGCCGAGAGAGGCATGAGTCGCGCCGAAGCGGAAGCTGTTTCCGAGGGTCTCCAGAGTGACGACGAGGCGGACTACGAATGGACGATGACCATCGACGGATCGGCTCTCCGCCCGATGGTCGCCACCCCGGGTGATCCAGGCAACGGCGTCGCGGTCGAAGACCTTCCCGAGCCCGTGTCGCTGGACATCGTCTACGCCGGTTCCTGCACGGGCGGCAAGAAAGACGACATTCGAATGGCGGCTGAGGTCGTCAATTCAGCATTGGACCGCGGAGAGCGGGTCGCTGACGGTGTGACGGCCTACCTGCAATACGGCTCGGTCGAGGTGGAGAAGATGTCCCACGAGGCGGGATTCCATGACCTGTTCACGAGGGCTGGACTGGAAGTTCTGGCTCCGGGCTGCGGGGCCTGCATCAACGCCGGGCCGGGCGTGAGCACGACGCCGGACCAGGTAACCGTCAGTTCGATCAACCGGAACTTTCCGGGTCGCAGCGGCCCCGGACAGGTCTATCTGGCGAGTCCGTATACCGTGCTCGCGTCCGCGTTCGCGGGTCGGATCGTTGCTTTCGAACAGAAGGAACCGGCGACCGCCGGGGTTTAGTCAGGACCGGGGCTGCGGTACGGCCTCCTCCTCGAGACTCTCGGCCAGCCACTCTTCGTCCGCGGCGCTCGCCTCGAGTTCCGCAGCATGTCCGGCCGCCAGGGCTTTGCGCTTGCGCCTTCCGCGTAGCGCGCCGCCCATCCATCCGATCGACACTCCCGCCAGCGCGGAAATCAGGATCAGCAGCGATAGCGACAGCTGCACCTCGGTGAACAGCAGGTTTACCGTGACCGCCTCGAGGTTCACGAATGCGAACAGCACGATCAGTCCGCCGAGCGCGATCATCAGAATCTGCTTCGTTCCCTGCCACAGCTTCTTCATGTCCATTCAACGTGCCTCCCGCAGGGCCCGCGTCGCCCGCTCGACCAGCCAGCGTTTGAGCACGGGCTTCCACGCCCACTTGAACAGCGCGGCCAGCCCGCCAGGCCGAAGTTCGGCCAGGGTTCGGTCCGCCTCGTCCTCGAGCACCCTCACCAACTGGCGTCGAGTGGACGTCGGAACCGACTCCCAGGTGGGATCGATGGACTCCACCTCGTAGTCCGCGTCTCCTGACGCTTCATACGAGATCACGTCGGCCAGGGATTCCTCCAGCACCCTGCGCGCGTCACGCCGACCGGCACGAAAGTCGTTCGCGCGCCATTCCCGATTGAAAAACCCGCCGAAGTTCGCCAGATAGTCGCCGGCCAGTTCCCCAGCCTGCGGAGGCGCCACGAGATACAGATTCATGAAGTCCTTGCCGCACAGTCCACCAGCCGACTCGAGCAGGAATACGAGCTTCGCGAGACGCGAACGGCCGGCTCGTGAATCGGACTGAGCCAGGGCGCTCTCGTACCGGGTATCCGCCTCGATGCGCCGCAGATGTCTATCGAGATACTGATCCGCAGCATCCGATCCGGAGTGCGCGGCGACAGCCGATGTCGGATCCAGCGCCACCTGCATCTCAGCGACTCTCTCCGCGAGCTCACCGATCCGACGTCCCAGTCCCAGTTCATCGGGGTCGTGCAGTCGATCGTTCAGTTCAGGCAGCCTCTCGACGAGCGCGGTCAGCACCTCGAGCCGGGCGTTGACGCGGTTTGCCCGCACCCAATCCTGGGCGGCGCTCTGTCCAAGCACGGCACGTGTGAGGTCTGCCGCCAGGTCGAGAGCCGCCCGCGGCGCCTCGACTGTCGACCCTCCGACGGTTGCCCCGCTGCTGCGCAGCGTGGGCTCGACGAGGATGTACCGCCAATCGTCTGCGCGGAAATTCGGGTCGCGCTCGACGAGGCGTTTGGCCAGTCCGAGGGGTGCCGTGTCGAACAACCCACCATCGACGTACGACATCGGAAGGTCCTCGCCGCGCATGTCCGGCAGGCTGGCGCCAGGATAGTCGGCCGGGGACCGATGGAGCGTCCGCACCGGGAACGCGAACGGAAACGCCGATGAAGCCAGCGACGCCTGCCGCAGCGTCTCCCAGGCTGGATCAGCGGCGCCGGTCGAGCGGTTCAACTCGATGGCCAGTGAATCGTCGTGAAGGCGCGTTCCGAACGAGCGCTCGGGCACGTTGAGGAAGCCGTACGGGATGTCGTACCGCACGCCCGACAGGTTGGCCAGCGTGACTCCTACGCGCAGCGGATCACCCGCGGCGCTGGAGTAGGAATCCTCGGCAGCCGCGTCTGCGGTGATCAACGCTCGCGTCAGCTCATCGATGATCGAATCGTCCAGCCACGCCGACCGGTTCTTCCGATTCGCGTTCAGCAGATGCGTGGCGTCGGCTCCATCGACCCACGCCGATTCGATCCATGGAATCAACTCGCGGTTGACGGCAAGGCACCGGGCGGCGAGCGAAGCATTGAGCGCTCCAGCGGATGTCCCGGTGATGACATGGATGCGGGTCGGGCCCGACTCGTGCCGGCGATCGCCAGTCGTCAGGGCCCGGAGTATCTCGGACACGGCGCCCCCGGTGTAAGCGCCGAGTGAAACGCCGCCCCCGAGTACGAGTGCGATCTTCGTCATGTGGATCCGTTCGGATGCGTGAACCAGGAACCGGCCACGCGGGCCGGAAGCGGCGGGAAAACTGCCGGGCCGACAGAGACAGAGCAAGCCGCGCTAAAACCCGGGAACCGATCCGGTTCCGCCCGCGTTCTATCGTCGGAACGAGAATGGGAGGCCGTCGGTCTTCCGGAGCGCCGAGTGGTTCGAGCCTCGCTACGGAGCGCGACCGGGGTCAGGCGGCCCTTCCATTTCCTACCGTTACCGGTCGGGGAGCTTGAGGTCCAACAGGCTTCCGGCATCCAGGCTCTGCCCACCCACGGAGAGGTACCAATGCAGGTGAGCACCTGTTACGCGGCCGGTCGCGCCTACCTCACCGATCAAGTCGCCAGGCAGCACTTCGTCACCGGCGGCCACCAGTATCCGTGACAGGTGGAAGTACCCGGTATAGACACCCAGCCCGTGGTCCACGTATACCGCGTTCCCCGCGAAATACAGATTCCCGGCGAACGCGACCCGGCCCCTGCCGGCCGCTTTGACCGGGGCTCCGGGTCTTCCTCTCAGATCGAGGCCGGTATGCCGGCTCCGCAGTTCTCCATTGAACATCCGGGCCTGCCCGAACGGGCTCGTGACGTCGATGGGCCTGGGAGGCTCGAAGGGCGCGTCGAGCAACCACTCGGGCGTCACCGTCCCGAGCAGCCCCCGCACAAATTCGCGCTCCTCCCGAATGCGCTCGAGCACGTCCGCGGGAGGGGATGAGAACCTGGAGTCTACCCGCAGGTTCGTGCTCGCGAACCTGGTCGGACGAACGTCGAGTTCGACGGTTTGCTCGTAATCGGATTCGTCTTCGAAGCTCAGACGCAACGTGAGCACCTGAGGTCCCGAAGTACCGATCGGCACCGCCGCGATGCCGAACCACTGACCCCGGAGCCTCCCGAACGTCACCCCCCGGTCCGCGAGCCGGCCCTCGATGCCGACCGGCGCTCGTCCGGTCGGTCGATCGTGTAGCACAATCCCCAATGGACTTCCTTCCCGCGGCTCCGAGCTCCAGGATATACCCACGGGTTTGATCGGAAGAAGACTGGCATCGGGCCCGCGCGTCGTTCGGGCCATCTCCACGAGGCGTGCTTCGAGGTCCTCGTCCGTTGCGGTCGTATCGTCCGCGGTGACATCCGGGGTTGGTGATACCGCGTCCGCGGCTCCGTCCGCCGGGGGTGCGGGATTGGGGCCCGCAACCCGGGCTGGAGTGCAGGCCACGAGGCCGGCCACGACGACGAGAACGAGCAAACGGGAATCATTGAGCACGGGAGCAGAATGAACGGTGACCGATCAGGCAGCAAGTTTGACGAGCACCGGCCAACAATGCTTCTTTCTTCGGCGTACCCACCTGTTTATGGAGTGCTGATGAAGCGAGTCCTGTTCGCCTGCGTCGAGAATTCGAACCGAAGCCAGATGGCTGAGGCCTTCGCCCACATGTATGGCGCAGGTGTGATCGATCCGGTTAGTGCCGGAAGTCGGCCCAGCGGCTCGGTCAACCCCCGGGCGATCCGGGCCATGGATGAACTCGGGTACGACCTTTCGGTGCATACCTCGGAGTCCCTCGGTGACGTAGAGGGCACATTCGATTACGTGATCACGATGGGCTGCGGCGAGGAATGTCCGTTCGTCGCTGCGACTTCGCGAGAGGACTGGGCGCTTACGGATCCGAAAGACCTACCCCCAGAAGAGTTCAACGTCGTCCGCGACGAGATCGAGCGCCGGGTGCGACTGCTGATCGCCGAGATCCGCGGGACGCGTCCATGACGACGATGGAGTCGTGGTTGATCGCGGTTCCGTTAGCTCTTCCCGGCGTAGGGTTTTTGCTTGGGCTGCTGGCGGGACGCGAGTCCCTGGTCGCCGGATTGGTCGGCAGCTCCCTGTCGGGAGCCGCGACCGGCGCCTACCTGGGGGCGGCGGCCGCCAACCTTTCGCCCACCCTCGATTCCGGAGTGATCGCCCTGAGGGGCGGCATCGTAGGTCTTGGTGTCGGGGTTGCTGTAGGCGTCGTGCTGGCCGCCGTTCTGTTCGCGTGGCGCGCGTCGCGGCCCGTCTCGGTTACTCCAGCGGATGACCCGCCTCCTGCCAACCTTTGATGTGTCCGTCGAGGTCACGCAGATTTGTATATCCGAGTTCTGACAGCGTCGCTTCCGCGATCGCCGCCCGACGGCCCGTGCGGCAGTAAACCACCAGTTCGTCCGAGGCTTCGATTCCCAGCTCCGAGGCGCGCGCTTTCAGTTCCGTAACCGGAATGTTGATGGCACCCGCGATGTGCCCTCCCGCGAACTCCTCGGGTGTTCGGACGTCCAGGATGGCCGGCGCGTCGCCTTCTTCGATGCGTGACAGGAGTTCTCCGCCCTCGATCCCCTGAACGAGTTCTACTTGCGTCGCCTGCGCGACCGCTGCGGCACCCGCGGCTTCCTGGGCAACTGATGCCGAGACGCCGACGCTCAGCGTCAACGCCGCAAACGCATAACCGCTAACCAACCATTTCTTCATGCCAGATCCCCTCGGTTCGCTTGTTCTTGCCGGCCTCTGCAGCGAGCAATATACTCTACGCAGGAGCAGGTTCCCCCGCACGAACGACATCGGTGAAGCGATGGCCGTGAAGCAGGTTGTTTCAGGCGCGCAAACAGGCGTGGACCGGGCGGCGTTGGATGTTGCGCTGGAGCTCGGGATCCCCTGCGGCGGTTGGGTGCCGCTGGGGCGAATCGACGAACGAGGGCGGATTCCCGACCACTATCCGAACCTGAAGGAGACGCCCACCGCGGACCATCGCGAACGTACGGCGGCCAACGTCCGCGATTCAGACGCCACGCTGCTGGTTTCCCATGGTCGGCTGACCGGTGGTTCGCTCTATACGCACGAGGAGGCCTGTCGCCTCGACCGCCCCTGTTTGCACCTGGACCTCCAGGCCCTGTCATTCCCAGAGGCGGCCGGAGCTGCGCGGGCGTGGTTGGACGAGAACTTCGTACAGATCCTGAACGTGGCTGGTCCCCGCGCGAGCAAGGACCCGGAAGCCTACACGGCTGCCGCACACGTACTCGGCCTCATCCTTCGGCCATAGCCGGCGGTTGCGGAGCTTCGTGATAGCGGCCAAGGACCTTCACTCCGGCGCCGGAAGCCTCGAGTTCATCCAGGGCGTCAGCCAGGGCGGCTGCCGGTGCCTCACGCACGTCCACATAGAATCGGTACTCCCACGGCCGGCCGAGTATGGGACGAGACTCGATCCACGACAGATCGAGGTCCCGCGCCGCAAACGCGCCCAGCGCCTCGTGCAGGCTGCCTGCGCCGCCGCTCAACGTAAACGCCACTGACGTTTTTGCCGGACCCATTTTCGGTACGTGCACCCGGGTCACCAGGAGAAAGCGCGTGTAGTTGGTCGAGTGATCCTCGATCCCCGGCCGGAGGACTGCGCACCCGTATCTCTCGGCGGCGAGGCGTGAGGCGATCGCGGCATCGGCGCCCAGGCGCCCCTCAGCCAGTTCGCGCACGCTGCCGGCGGTGTCCGCCGAAACGACCCTGCGAATGTGAGGATGGGTCGCGAAGAAGCCGCGGCATTGCGCGAGCGCGACGGGGTGCGACGCCACGCTGTTGATATCGACCAGTCTGCGCTCCGCTGTCGCGCTGATCAGGCAGTGCTCGACGCGTACCAACGTCTCTGCCACGGCGTGTAACGACGAGGCGTGCAGGCGGTCGAGGTTTTCGGCCACCGATCCGACCAGCGTGTTCTCCACGGGTACGACTCCGGACTCGACACCGCCGCTCTCGACGATCCCGAACAGAGCGTCGAAGTCCTGGCACGGGACGCACGACACATCCGGCCCGCCCGCGGCGAGAGCAGCCTCGTGGCTGAACGCCCCGAACTCACCCTGAAACGCGACCTGCTTCACGGATCGGGCGTTTCCGCCCGTCGCGTGAGCCCGATGAGGGACCACACCAGGCCGCGGATGTCCTCCTCCCTGATGTCGTTGTCACGCGCGAACGTCGCGGCCCGCCGCACCACCGTCGCCTCGCGCTGCGGGTCCAGAACTGGAAGGCCGGCCGCTCGCTTGGCAGCTCCGATGCGGCGGGCCACCATCACACGCCGCACCACGAGATCCAGAAGCTGGTTGTCGATTCTCTCGATTTCCACCCGGAGATCCGCCAGTCCCGGAAGTCCCTTTCCATCCGATGGTCCGATCATCCGACCACCTCCCGCCGCAGCGTCGGTTCAGGTAGTGGAAGATGCCGACCGGCGGCCGCGGCAAACCCTGCCAGTCCGCGCATCATCCGGTCGAACGCGAGTGGGTCCAGCGCCTGATCGGAATCCGACCAGGCGGTCTCCGGAGCGGTGTGAACTTCGACGAGCAACCCGTCGGCGCCCGCCGCGACGGCAGCATAGGCGAGCGGCTCTACGAGGTCCCTTGTGCCGGCAGAGTGACTCGGGTCGACGAACACCGGGAGGTGCGCTTCCCGTTGCAGGACAGGCACCGCCGCCAGATCGAGGGTGAACCGCGTCGTCGTCTCGAACGTGCGGATGCCCCTCTCGCACAGGATGACGTTGCTGTTTCCGCCCACCATGACGTACTCGGCGGCGAGCAGGAACTCGGTCACTGACGCCGACAGGCCGCGCTTCAACAGAATCGGACGCTGAATCAGACCGAGTTCCCTGAGTAGCGGTACGTTCTGCATCGAGCGGGCGCCGACCTGGAGGATGTCGGCATGCTCGGCGACCGTCTCCACAAGTCGCGGATCCGTAACCTCGGTGACGACCGGCAAACCCGTTTCCGCCCTGACCTCAGCGAGAAGCCGCAGCCCGTCCACGCCCAGGCCCTGAAACGAGTACGGTGAGGTCCGGGGCTTGAACGCACCGCCCCGGAGAAGCTGTGCGCCGCTCGACCGCACCGCCCAGGCGGCATCGCGCAGTCCGCTCGCCGTCTCGACCGAGCATGGTCCGGCCGCCACGATCAGCTCCGTGCCACCCGCGACCACTCCGTCGCCGAGTGCCACGCTCCCTCGCGGACCGCTCGCCCGCGCTACCAGCGGGTGGGGTGACGACTCGATGCGGGCGACTCCCGGCAACCGCTGAAGGGCTCGACGGTCTACCTCGATATCGGGAGGGCTGCAGGCCACGACCGTCTCCCTGCCGACGCTAAACGAGCGCGTTCGCAGACCCCGTGCTTCGACCCATTCTCTAACGTCGTCGCGAGCTGCTTCGGTCGTCTGCCGCTGCATCACGATCAACATCTGGCCACCCCCGATGTGGTAGGCACAAAAAAAGAGCGGCCCGTTCTGCTCTGAACGGGCCGCTCGCCACCTGGATTGTTCGCTACGTCAGTTAATCGCGTACACCCCCGGAAGCGGCCCGAACATCAGGTCGCTCAAAGCTAAACGGGAACGCAAAAAATCCGTGGCGAATCATGTGTCAAAAATGCTAGGGTGTCGGCATCCGTCTGTCAACAAACGCGTTGCGGGACCAGGAGACGGACTGAATACTTGGTCGTATATTCGAAAGCTCACCAAACTTCGCCAAACGGACGGACCATGGCCGACAACAAGACAAAGCCGACGAACGCGAGCGTGACCACTTTTCTGGCCGCTATCGAGAACGATCGCCGCCGCTCCGACGCGGGAATCGTCTGCGACATGATGAAGGAAGTCACCGGCGAGAAACCGCGGATGTGGGGCGAAAGCATGGTGGGGTTCGGCACCTATAGCTACAAGTACGCCAGCGGTCGCGAGGGCGAGTATTTTGTGGTCGGATTCGCGCCTCGTAAGGCAAACCTCGTTCTCTACATCATGTCCGGGTTCAAGGGGCACGCTGCCCTGATGAAGAAACTCGGCAAGCACAGAACCGGTAGCTCGTGTCTCTACATCAACAAGTTGGATGATGTAGACCTGAAGGTTCTCCGAGAGCTCGTCCGCCGGTCGGTCGAGCACGTTTCAAACGCTTCGACCTGAGAGATCCGCGATGGAATGCCCTGCATGTTCACAAACTCTGGATTCCCGCGAAGCCGCCGGCATATCACTCGACGTGTGCTCCGGTGGTTGTGGAGGTGTTTGGTTCGACCAGTTCGAATTCCGCAAGCTCGACGAAGCACATGAAGAGGCGGGAACCTGGCTGCTCGAACTGGCCGGGGTGCATCGGGTCAGCGGGGGGTCCGGAGTCGCCCTGGCGTGCCCCCGGTGTGACGGCTCGGTCCTGAACCGACACTTCTTCAGCACCAACCGAAGGGTCGAGGTGGACGAGTGTCCGACCTGCGCCGGTGTGTGGCTGGACGTAGGGGAACTGCGGGAGCTTCGCGACCAGTTTCCCACGGAAGCGGCGCGCAAGGAAGCGGCGGCCGAATACTTCGAGGACGTATTCGGCGAACAGCTCGCGGCCATGCGGGCAGAGAGCGAGGAAAAGCGCGCGAAGGCTGCGCGGTTCGCGCACATGTTCCGGTTCATCACGCCGAGCTACTACATCCCGGGCGATCAGGAGTGGGGCGCCTATTAGTCGCGTGGCACCGCCCGCTATGAACGGTCTCGCCGGCGGTCTCTTTCTCGGCCTGATCAGCGCCGGCGTGGTCCTGGTGCTGCCGACTTCCGTCCAGATTCCCGTCGTTGGCGTCGCACTCGGTGTGGCAGGGGGTGTCTATGTGGGGTTCGCCTTCACGGGCGCCGATTCGGACCAACGGCGAATTCAGTGGATCGCGGTGGTCTCGTTCCTGGCCCTCGGCGCGATGGGCATCGGCGTAAGCGCCTGGCTCCTCGTGGTGGGCTGGCTGTTGCATGCGGCGTACGACGCCTGGCACCACGCGGGACGGCGGGGCGACTGGGTCCCGCATGACTACCCCATGCTCTGTCTGTCGTATGACGTCGTGCTCGCCGCGCTCGCCGCCTACCTGGCGCTAGGGCTGAATTGAGCAAACGTCTGCCGGCGATCGATTGGATGCGCGGGATCGTCATGATCCTGATGGCGACCGATCACGGGTCATCCGCCTACAATGCCGGCCGTTTGGTTACCGATACCGCCCTGATGTACGATGCCAGCGTGCCGCTGGGGCAGCTCCAGTTCTTCCATCGGTGGCTCAGCCACCTGTGCGCGCCGACCTTCCTGTTCCTCGCGGGAACCGCTCTCGCGCTCAGCATCGAACGAAAGCTGGCGAACGGCGTGCGTGGCGCGTCGATCGACAAAGACCTCCTGATCCGCGGCTTGATCATCCTCGGCGTGGACCTGTTCTTCATCAACCTGTTCTGGTTTCCGGGGGCGGTGCTGCTCCAGGTCATGTACGCGATCGGGATCTCGATGATCTTCATGATCCTCCTGAGGCGGCTCCCGAGCCCCGTGCTGGTGGCCCTGAGTCTGGTCCTGCTGGTCTCCCCCGAGTTCTTCCTTCCCGATCAGTTGCAGGTCTCGGATTCGGCCGGATCCATGCTTGCCGCTCTCCTGCTCGGCGCGGGACTTTTCGATACGAGCCTCGAAGAATTCGCCCCGTGGGAGGCCATCGGCATTCCCGACGCCTTCCTGGTTGGATATCCCGTTTTTCCCTGGCTGGCGATGATGATTCTCGGCTGGGTATTCGGTCGCTGGCTGCTGAGGCGCCGGGAGTCAGCGGGCTGGAACGCCGACACGGTGCGCCTGCTTGCGGGAACAGGCGTCGGAGCCCTGGCGCTATATGGCGTCGTGCGCGGATTCAACACCTTCGGCAACCTGCAGTTGATGCGTCTCGACGGCTCGTGGATTCAGTGGTTGCACGTCAGCAAGTATCCGCCCAGCGTGGCGTTTACCGCGCTCGAATTGGGCCTGATGTGCCTGATCCTGGCCTGGTTGTTCGTTTTGCAGCGGCGCCAGGGTGACGACGTGAACCGGGACAACGCGGTATTGGTGTTCGGCCAGACCGCCTTCTTCTTCTACGTGGCTCACATCTTCATCCTGGAGATCTCGGCCCGGGCTCTGGGCGTCTACATGACCGGTGGCCTGCAGGCCTCGAGCATCGCGACGGCGCTGAGCCTCGTGCTTCTGTACCCCGTCTGTCGCTGGTACCGCGGCTACAAGCGCGCCCATCCACAAAGCGTTGTGAGGTATCTATGAAACGCGTTGCGCTGGTCACGGCGGCGAGTCGGGGCATGGGAGCGGCGATCGCCCGGCGTCTGGCGGAGGACGGTTACCAGCTGGCGCTGATGAGTCGGAGCGACGACGTGCGCGACGTCGCGGCCGATCTCGATGCGATGCCATTCACGGGTTCAGTGGCGAGCACTGAGGACCTGGGTGCGTTCGTCGGCAGAGCCGTCGAGTCGTTCGGGCGGGTCGATGTAGTGGTCAACAACACGGGTCACGCCGCCAGGGGCGACTTGCTCGAGTTGACGGACG